>CAZMGQ010000190.1:0-4931 GCA_964565855.1 uncultured Lentisphaerales bacterium
AAGAGCAAATGATCCGTTCTGTTTGACAATTGGAAGTTTGGTTTGTGAGCCCGCAAGGGAGAGACGCACGCCTCTTTCTCCCGCCAGGAGGGGACGCCGGGGCAGCAGTTTCACAATTCGACTCAGCTCCTGCTGATCAAGTGGGCGTGTTGTTTCGGCTGTTTTTTTTGGAGCTTTGCCCACCGGTAAAAGTGACACCGCCCCGGCACAATCCCCGCCAATCAATTCGAGCATGGCAAAATCGTTGCGTTCGCTGATACCGAGAATGGACGCTATCTGATGTCGAACACCTTCATCAGGCAAAATGCCGGCAAAAAAAGCACGGGCATCTTTGCCTCTGAATGGTTCTGGTTGCAGCGGCAACATACGCGACAAAGGCGTTGATTCGCGACTCTCAAGCCAGAGGGGTATATAGCTGAATTCCAGAAGACCGTTACGATCCTGACCCAGTATCCCAACCGGATGTTCGTTCAAAAAAACGGTCAGCCTTCGCATTTTGCGGCCCCTTGTGCGTTATCGTGTGCCAGATCGGAGAGGGACAGACGTAAGCCGAGGGCGTGGATAACCTCCAGTACCTTGCCAAGCTGGCAGGTCGCCTTGCCTCTTTCGAGGTCGCCGATAAACCGCGCACCCATGCCGCAGGTCATGGCCAGATCACGCTGCGTGAGTTTCAGTTTTTTGCGCCTTGCACGCAAGGCCGCACCCAGATTCAGAGCTGTTTTCATTTCTTTTAGTTCCCGAGCGGTAATATATGTGGTGAAACAGCCACAGTCAACATGAAAACGTCCGATCGGGAAGATTATATGTAAAAGATCTTTTAATTCGCACAAAGTTACCGATAGGGAAGAAATAACTGCGACAGACATTTTATTGCTCACATTGGCAGTTTTCCGGCTTGTTTTGGTTATGGACAAGGGCAGGCGCTTGCGCTAGGCTTTATGTTGTAATTCAAGTTTTCTGGAACAGGTAATGGACTTATTGGAAAATGTGGTAGAAAACACTGTCCGCAGCCGAATACGCATGGCTGTCTGGTGTACGGTGCTGGTGCTGGGAGTCGGTTGTGCCCGTGAGCCGGTGGACAAGCTGGTCGCCGATGGCCAGGCGGCCCTGAGGGCGGGAGACTACCGGTCCGCCGCGGCTGATTTGCGGCGGGCCGCCAGACACAGGCCCAACTCGGCTGTTCTGCACTATAACCTGGGCATGGCCGAAATGGAGTCGCGCCGCTACCGACAGGCCGTGCGAGCTTTCGACCGGGCTGCAACCTTGACAACTGACGATGCGACCGACGCCCTCGAAGGCCTGGCGCGTGTGCGGCAGTTGCAGGGCAGGTGGAGCGACGCCCGGACGGCGTACGAAAAAGCAGTCGAAAAAGCCGGCCGGATGCCGCGCTTTCTGGCCGGGATGGCCGCCTGCGAAATAAAGACCCAAAATCCTGAAGCAGCCCTGAAACTGCTCTCGGAGGCCCTGCTGCACGATATCGATGAACCGGTCGCCCTCTTCAACATGGGCTTTCTCCAGCGTGATGCATTCGACGACCGGGCAGCCGCCGCCGCATATTTTGCGCGTTTCCTGACGGTGGCTCCTGCGAATGAAAAGGTACGTGGTGAAAAGGCACTGGAAGAGCTGGGCGAGGTTCTGCCGGCTGCCAGCGCCCGGGCCGAGGCCCTGATCATGCAGTCGCGTCAGGCGACCAACGGCGACGAGGCGATTGCCTTCGCCGCCCAGGCTGTGGAAGAGGACCCGATCAGTGCCGATGCGCTCTGGAACCTCTGCGGTACTCTCGCCCGCCAGGGGGCCGAGAGCGATCATATCGTGCGGACCTATGCACAGTTTGCCAGAAAGTTTCCCGCCGACTCCCGTCGCAGCCGCATCCCCACGCGCTATCATCCGGTAAGGGCCGAGCGGGCGCTCGCCAGTGCCAGAACTGCCGCCAACGCCCGCCGCTGGAAAGATGCTGTGACCGCCTACCGCCAGGCCCTGGCATTCGATGACCGTGATCCTGCCGCCTGGCTCGGACTCAGCCAGGCCGCGCAACATCTGCCGGACCTCGAGACCTCGCTCGAAGCAGCTACCCGGGCTGTGACCCTCCAGTCGGGCAATGCCCAGGCCGTTTATCAACTGGGCACAGTTCAGCATCTGCTGGGACGCCGGGCGGCCGCCCTCGAAAACTTCCAGCGCTATCTGCAGATGATTCCCGACGGACCCCACAAGGAGTCTGTCATCGAGTGGCTCAACAAGCTGGAGTAGTAAAATGACCTCCGTCACACCCCTGCTGCTGGCTGCCGGCAATGGTACCGGCCTCGCCGAGGGCATTGATCTGCTGGTGTTGGTGATCCTGGCTCTGGGTGCAGTTATCGGCGCTTTCCGCGGCCTGACCGGTGAACTGGCCCGGATCACCGGCATTGCCGGAGCCCTCGTAATCGGCATGGCCTCCCACCCGCTCTGGGGCTTCCTGGCTGACAAGCTGGCCGGCGGAGAAAATCAGAATGTAGTGCGCGGCCTGATCATGGTGGTGGGTCTGGTGGTCACGGCAGTTGTCGGGGGCAAGCTGGCAAGTCGGCTGGCCGGGCATTTTTTCCGCCTGCTGATCGGCCAACCGGTCGATGCCCTGCTGGGCATTCTGGTCGGCACCCTGCGCTCGGCCGCCCTGATTGTGGCCTTCCTGTTTCTCGCCAGCCATCTGGCTTTCGGAAACTTCGGCACAGCGCTTTTTGAAGAGTCGTTGACCGGTCGCAAAGCCCGACCAGCCGTCGAGTGGTTGCGTCAGCGGCTCGGCGGACCGGACGATTTCCTGCCCGGTGCCGAAGCATCGCGTCCGAAATCTCCGCCCGATCCGGGTGGCAGTGTCGAGACTCTGCCACGGGAGGGATGACTGTCACGTCGTCCGCGGGCAAGGTGACACTTGCCCCTCCCGATTTTACCGGATTGCGGCGTGTGGCAGTGTCGAGACTCTGCCACACCAGGACTGATCGACCTGCAACAGGGCGGCAAATTCCGCCGTGGCAAAAGCCTGCGGCTCTGTGCCATCCGGCGGATCCGGCACAAAGAGGGCCATGCTGCCGGGATAGTGCCGCAACATGGCACAGCCCTCTTCAATCCCGAGCACGAAAAGAGCTGTCGAGAGCACATCCGCCTCGGCGGCGGTCCGCGCCACTACCGTTACCTGTGCCATGCCGGCCACAGGCTGGCCGCTGCGCGGGTCGATAACATGGGCATAGCGCCGTCCGCCGATCTCGACATACTGTTCGTAGCGACCGGAAGTGGCCGTCGCCAAGCCATGGCTGAGTGGCAGAGTCCCGACACTGCCACGACCATAGGGCAGAAAGGGATCGCGAACGGCCACCAGCCAGCCGGGGCGTCCCGGACGTGCATTCCCGCTGCAGCGCAGATTGCCGCCGAGGTTGACCATCACATCCTGCAGACCTGCCGCCTGCAGACGTTCGAAAGCCACATCGACACCGTAGCCCTTGCCGACGGCGCCGAAATCGAGGCGCATGCCGCCGGCTGTCAGTCGTGCGCCGCTGTCGGTACGCTCGACTTTGTCCCAGCCGACTCTGGCTGCAGCGGCCTGCAATTCGTGATCGGACGGTAGTTCAAGCGGTGTTTTTTTGCGGAAACCCCAGACATGCATGTAGGGACCGACCGTGGGGTCGAACGCGCCGGAACTGTGGACGAAGGCTGCCTGCGAGAGGTCGAAAACGGTGGCAGCATGCGGCGGCAGGGGAATAATGGCTGTACTACCGGCACTTTGGTTGAGGTGTGATACGGGGCTGTCGGGAATGAAGGTCGAAGTTTCGCTTTCGACTTCGGCAAGGGCGTGGCGGGCGAGTTCGGTAGCGTCATCGAGGCACGAGAGGTTGGTCGCCGGCAGGGCGACACTGGCGAAGGTACCCATCGAGGGCCAGTTCGACTCCACGGGAGGAGTGGCGGGGGAGTCGTTGCGACAAGCCGGAAGCAGTAAAAGAAGGCAGAGTGTGAAGGCGGGTATTTTCATATTTCGCCCGACGGTGTCCTGTTCTCAACCGCCCCGCAGGATTTCATCCCAGTTGACATCGGCCCGGCCCTCTATGAAATCGTCGTATGTCGGCAGGGTAGCGCCGCCCGCCAGTTCGCCGGCCCGTCGGTACTTGGCCCGTGCGGCAGAGTCCAGGCCCTGCCGCGCATTGATGCCGACCCCTTCGAGCAGCAGCCCGATGAGGGCGAAGCGGATGCCTTCGAACTCGTGTACTTCCCAGGTTTCCTCGGTATAGGCGATCGCCGGGTCGATCAGCTCGAGGTTGGGCATGGCACGGAACTGGTAGTCCTCTTCGCCGATCGGGTCGCCCAGCAGGCGGCCATAGCCACGGATCATCTGGATCAGCGACTGATAGACAACGCGCCGTGAACCGAGCTGGTAGCGAGCCTCGGACCGTTCGAGGGCTTCGAGCCCCCAATAGATGGCGTGGCTGCCGGGGACGCGCCAGTCGAGCGGTCCGAAGCGGGCGTTGAGTGAGTGCATTCTGGCGGCTTCGAGACCGAAAACCTCATACAGCTCGGCAGCGTTGAAGGAGTCGATCGGGGGCGGTGTGCCGTCGGGCTCCAAGTAAGTCGCGATCGACTGGGCCCACTGGCTGCGGTAGTAGTCGGCGGCATCGTCGGTATCGGTTCCCAGCTTGTGCTGGAAGAACCAGCCCAGCTCGTGACGCACTTTGGCGTCCGAGGGGTTGAGCCGCACGCCTTTGTCGCGCAGCAGTTCGATACCGCTCAGAACCCAGCGCCAGCGGTCGGCCGGCCGGCTCATCATGACACTGACATTGTAGGCCAGGTTCCAGGCGTGATAGACCCAGACCTCGCCGTTATCCGGTTCGAGAGCCGTGATCCACTCCGAGAGCTGCACCAGTTCGACAAAGCGGCCCTCCTCCTGCAGCGTGGCGACGCGCAGCCAGAGGGCA
>CAZMGQ010000191.1:0-4912 GCA_964565855.1 uncultured Lentisphaerales bacterium
TTCCGGAAAATATAGAAAAATGCCGCCGAGGTCAGGAAGTCTGAATCTGGCAATACCTTTGCAAGATTACAGTCCATAAATCCCAAATCACCATACCGTCGCGCCATAATCTGGAAATACACGTGCAAGATTACTATCAAACACCCCAATCTCACAATCTGCTGCGCCGTAATATGGAAAGCTTCTTGCCGGATTACAGTAATTCCGAAACCATGATCTAATGAACCCCACCTGTGGCAGAGTCCAGACACTGCCACAGCCGTAATCTGGCAATATCTTTGCAAGATTACAGTCCATAGCTCCCAAATCGACATGCTTCATACTGTAATCTGGAAACAGCTTTGCCAGATTACAGACCGAAAAAGATGGCGGGCAATTTTGAGCCTGCTTTGAAATCTTGGCCGACATCTTTGAATTTGATATAATTCGTGGCACGGAGCAGGACGGAGCAAGAAACATGAAAATACACAGGGCGAAACCTCAAGCAAAGCTGATTACCTCAAGTTTCCGGCACAGGAAGCCACTCTGCGGCTTTCGGGAAACATTGAAATATCTTGTACTGGGTCTGATCGTTTTCGGGACACCTTCTCAAGTCCTTGCGACACGACCGTTTCCTCCCGCTATCTTTGTCAACGATGACTTCATGTTCGTAGCCGGATTTTCCTGGGCTGATCAAGATGACAATGTGCTTATTGTCCGCTCCATGAACAAGTGCGCCTCTTTCAGCATGGCGGATCTCGGCATAGACCTTTACACGGAAATGTCTACCGCCGGTTACAGGTGGTATCAGAATGCCATCGGGTACGTGACCACACTGGTGAGTGATGATGGGTCGCCTTCGCGACTGGTCTTCTACTTCCGCCACAGGTCCGGCAAAGATACGACCATCGACATGCAGACTTTGCAGCCGATCGAACTCAGTGCCTTCCACCGTACTGCTCTCAACAAAAGAACTGTCACGGACGCAGGCATCCTGTTGCAGTCAAAAGTCGACCGTGACCGTCTTACGGGGGTAATCCATCTCGGACAACTGGGCGCGGAAGAATATCTGCCGAGGCTGCAGGGGCTGCTCAACGATCCAGCCACGTATCTGAGGATCACGCAAGATAGCCGGGAATCTGTTTATTACATCAGAGAAGCCGCCGAACTGGCGATCCGCCTGATCCGGGAGCACCAATCCGCAAACAAAGAGCTGGAACTCCCTGAGGGGCAGGCCGAGACAATCGACAGTGCCATTGAGTCAAGGCTTCGCAAAATCCTGCAGGAAAATTCAACATCGGAAAATGACTCTCAGTAACCGATAATGACAACCTTCCAATGTGACATTGACAAATCACGGTTTAGTAACCACAATCAGATTTCATTGGCCGAAAGAAACTTTGGAGTAGTCATGTTACATCGATTTTTGCTGCCGTTGATGGCTTTTGCCGCGGTGACATCAGTCTGCATAGCCGACAAAGCCCCACCTGCTTATCTGCGTGTTGCCGAAATAACGCTGGATCCGCCGGAGAAAGAGCAGCAGGTGGTCAGCCTGAGGCTGACGCCCGGGATCACACGCTCCTACGACAAGCTGCGCTTCGAGTGTGTCTATCGGCAGGAGTATGACTGGACCGGGTCGAGCGGCCGCAAGCAGCGGCGCATCAACGAACCGGTAAACTTCGTTTATGAACGTGATGATGTCCGTCTGACCGACGATCTCGACAGCCATATCAGTTTCAAGATGCCGATCGGGGTCGAACTGCTGCGGACCCGCTTCGGCAGTACCACCTTCCGACAGGATGTTCCCGTGACGGTAGCCCGCATTATTGTCACCGCTTTTGCCGAAGGAGAACCGGTCTGGACTTACGAACTCCCCGTCACCAAAGGGGTACAGACCCTGACGGCAGCCCACCGCACCGACCTCAAAACTCCCACGGAAGCTGTCAAACCCAAGCCACGCGGCGAACGTGCCGCTTTCGGTTCAATCGATCTCGACTGAAGTTTTTGTATCACCATATCAAGGAATCACCATGCTGAAGAATCGTTTATTGTGGACTTTGCTGACGGCCTGCCTCGCTAGTACCGTCAAAGCACAAGAGGTCGTACAAGAGCTTGCCGGAGTCGCGGCTGATGCCGGCACCCCGCTGGTCTGGTGGATCGCCCCGATCGCCTCTATCCTGGCACTGGTCATGGCTTATGTTTTTTACCGTGGCATGATCAAAGCCAACCCCGGAAATGACCGAATGAGGGAAATCGCCGGCTACGTCCGCGAAGGCGCCATGGCCTATCTCAAGCAGCAGTACAGCCGGGTCGGCCTGGTCTTTGCCCTGCTGGTCGTA
This sequence comes from uncultured Lentisphaerales bacterium, assembly GCA_964565855.1. Lineage (GTDB taxonomy): Bacteria > Verrucomicrobiota > Kiritimatiellia > RFP12 > JAZUKQ01 > CAZMGQ01. The sequence goes on from CAZMGQ010000191.1 coordinate 2,319, forward strand.
CTATTCTCCGCCCTGGCCCTGATGGGCGTACAAAATCCGTTTGTACCGGTCGCCTTCCTCACCGGCGGCTTTTTCTCCGGCCTCTGCGGCTACCTCGGCATGAAGACAGCCACCCACGCTTCGTCGCGCACCGCTCAGGGAGCCAGCGAAAGCCTCAACCGCGGTCTCCAGGTGGCCTTCCGCTCCGGCGCGGTCATGGGTCTGGTAGTCGTCGGCTTCGGGCTGCTCGATATTACGGTCTGGTACTGGATTCTCGACCGGCTGATCTATACCGCCAACCACATGCAGAACGGTTTCGGCCACATCTTTGGCGATGTCTGGCTGGTCCACCCCGGCATGGACAGCTCCGAGAAGCTGGTCGAAATCACCACCACCATGCTGACCTTCGGCATGGGTGCCTCGACCCAGGCGCTCTTCGCACGTGTCGGCGGTGGCATCTATACTAAAGCTGCCGATGTCGGGGCAGATCTGGTCGGCAAGGTCGAGTCGGGCATTCCCGAGGATGACCCCCGCAACCCCGCCACAATTGCCGATAACGTCGGCGACAACGTCGGCGATGTCGCCGGCATGGGTGCCGACCTCTACGAATCCTACTGTGGTGCCATTCTCTCCACCGCCGCCCTCGGTGCCTCGCTGCCGATCGCCACGGCAAAACTCTCCGGCATCAACGCCGTCATCGCCCCGATGGTCATCGCCGGCATCGGCATCATCCTCTCCATCGCCGGCATCTATGCCGTCCGCTGCAACGACGACAAAGCCTCCATGGCCTCCCTGCTCAAGGCCCTGCGCATCGGCACCTGGGGCAGCTCGCTGCTGATCGTGGTGGCCGCCGCCGGTCTGGCCCATTTCGACCTCATCACCTGGGGCGTCTTCGGTGCTGTTGTCGCCGGACTGCTGGCCGGTGTCATTATCGGTTACTCGACCGAATACTATACCTCGGATGAATACAAGCCGACCCGCGGCGTCGCAGGGCAGGCCGAGATGGGGGCCGCCACGGTAATCATCGACGGCATGGCCGTCGGCATGATGTCGGCCTTTGTGCCGGTTCTCACCGTTGTCGTCGCCATCATCGCCGCCTTCGGTCTGGCGGGTGGCTTCAGCGAAACCATGCAGGGCCTCTACGGCATCGCCTTCGCCTCGGTCGGCATGTTGGCGACACTCGGCATCACCCTCGCAACCGATGCCTATGGTCCGATCGCCGACAATGCCGGCGGCAACGCCGAAATGTCCAACCTCCCACCGGAAGTGCGTGAGCGAACCGATGCTCTCGACATGCTCGGCAACACCACCGCCGCCACCGGCAAGGGCTTCGCCATCGGCTCGGCCGCCCTCACCGCCATGGCACTGCTGGCCGCCGAATTGCAGGAGGTCGATGTCTGGATGCGCAAGCTGGCCAACCGCGGCGCAGTTGTTTTCGATTTCGAAGGCTACAATGCCGCCGCCAGCAAACTTGATTTCTTCATCGACTATCTCCAGCTCAACATCCTCAACCCCTTCATGCTCGGTGGCATCTTTATCGGTGCCATGATGGCGTTTGTCTTCTGCTCGATGTCGATGAAAGCCGTCGGCCGCGCCGCCGGTGCCATGGTCGAGGAGGTCCGCCGCCAGTTCCGTGAAGATCCCGATCTGATGACCGGCAAGTCCAAACCTGATTATGCCCGTTGCGTGGCGATCTCGACCAAGGGTGCCCAACGCGAAATGCTGCTGCCTTCACTGATGGCGATCTTTGCCCCGGTGCTGACCGGTCTGATCCTCGGTGTGGCAGGCATCATGGGGCTGCTGGCAGGTGGTCTCACCGCCGGCTTCTCGCTGGCCTGCATGCTCAACAACGCCGGCGGTGCCTGGGACAACGCCAAGAAACACATCGAGCAGGGCAACTTCGGCGGCAAAACTCTGCCGGATGGCAGCAGCAACCCGACCCACGGCGCGGCCGTGATCGGCGACACGGTCGGCGATCCCTGCAAGGATACCTGCGGTCCCTCGCTCAATATCCTGATCAAGCTGATGAGCATGGTCGCCATCGTCTTCACACCGGTCATCATCAAATTTGCACCGGCCGTGCAGAAATTCCTTGGTATCATGGCCCGATAAATGCCATACTGAAGACCGACCGAACGCATGCTGCGGGGAGGGGCGTCAGCCCTGATTCCAAGGGATGTAGTGTTATCAGACGGATGTGCAATATCGCACGGCCTCCGGCCGCCGCGCTTTTCCTTCCCGCCGCCGCGCTCGGCAAGAAAGGAAAAGTCCGCACCGATGCAAATGCACCCAGAAACAGGCATGATCGACCATGCCGCCATCGATAATCTGCTGCAACAGCACAGCACCCCCTCCAACAGCCGGATACGTGAAATACTGGACAAGGCCGGCCAGATGCAGGGGCTCTCGCTCGAAGAAGTCGCCACCCTGGTCAATGTCCGTGACCCCGAACTGACCGCCGAACTCTGTTCCGTCGCCGGCCATATCAAAAATACGATCTACGGCCGTCGCATGGTGCTCTTTGCACCTCTCTACATCTCCAACTATTGTTCCAACGAATGTACTTACTGTGCCTTCCGCGTGCGGAACAAATGTATCGACCGCCGTGCCCTGAC
>CAZMGQ010000192.1:0-4906 GCA_964565855.1 uncultured Lentisphaerales bacterium
CTCGCGCGGCGACCGCCGTGGCCGCAATCCTCTGATCCCCAACAGCCAGCAGCGTTATCTCATCGGTTATGAGCGCGAAATCGCGCGCGACCTGCAGGCTGGCGTCCAGTACTATGTCGAGATCATGCAGCATTACGGATCCTACCGGGCCAACCTCCCCGAGGGCATGCACCATGAAGACGAGCATCGCCACGTCCTGACCTTCCGCCTGACCAAGCTCGCCATGAACCAGAACCTGACCCTTTCCTGCTTTGTCTTCTGGTCACCCTCCGACAAGGACGCCTACCTGCGCCCCAACATCGAGTACAAGGCCAGCGACATCTGGCACTACTCTGTCGGGGCCAACGTCTTCATCGGCCGCGATGACCACAGTTTCTTCGGTCAGTTCGAGAAAAACAACAACGTCTATGCAGCCGTCCGCTGCAACTTTTAATCTGTGAGGTGTATTATGGCACGTAAAATGGTAGTTCTCGATTGGGTGCACCTGATGGCCGGCATCTTTGTCATGCTCAGCCTCGGGCTCGGCATCGAAGGCAGCCCGATCTTCGTCTCCAAGTGGTTTCTGGCCTTCACCGGCTTTGTCGGCCTGATGCTCGCCATCTTCGGCCTGACCGGCTTCTGCCCCATGTCACTGATCCTCGGCGCCTGCGGCGTACCGAAAGAATAAGTTGCGGATGGCTGTGGCAGAGTCCCGACACTGCCACGTCTTCAGCACTCCATATTGTGGTTATTAGGCAGCAGAGACTGTAAGCAGGATTGGAACTTGATATGACTGAGCGTAATTTCAACGATGCCTATACCGCTGACTATCTCAGTCGGGTTGCCTTTCCCATGGGAGGTATCGGAGCCGGCATGCTCTGCCTTGAGGGCAGTGGTGCTCTTTCGCACGTCTCGTTGCGCCACAAGCCCGATATCTTCAATGAACCACGGATGTTTGCCGCACTTTACGTCGCAGGGGCAAAGACTGCCCGAGTCATCGAAGGTCCCGTCCCAAGCTGGAAGGCTTTTGGCATTCCGTATTCGGGTCTCGGCTACTCCAGGGGCTGTGCGGCTGGTCTGGCACGTTTCGCCAACTGTGATTTTCAGGCACGCTTTCCTTTTGCCAGGGTTCGTCTCGACGATCCCGCCATGCCCCTGACAGTTGAAATCACTGGTTGGAGCCCCTTTGTACCCGGTGATGCCGATTCCGCCAGCCTGCCTGTGGCAGCGCTTGAATACAGCTTCAGCAACGCCACCGCCGATAGCCAAAGTGCAGTCTTCTCGTTTCATGCGTCCAACTTCATGGCTGTCAAGGAAGGTGTGGCCGCCATGTTGCCGGACGGCTTTGTTCTGACACAGCCAGCCTGTGCCGACGCTCCACACAGCATCGAGGGCAGCTTTACAGCACGTATCGCAGAGCCCGACCTGAGGGTTGACTGCGCCTGGTTTCGTGGGGGCTGGTTCGATCCCCTGACCATGCTCTGGAAGACAGTCGGGGCTGGCGAAGCTCCTGCAAGACCGCCTCATGCGACAGGCAAACCGGGTGATGGGGCCAGTCTGTATCTGCCACTGGAGTTGCAACCGGGAGAGACACGGGTTGTCACGCTGAAACTCGCCTGGTATGTCCCCCATACTGAGCTTGCCTGTCGACCGGCAGGCCATGATCCGAAAGACAGCTCTGCTACTGACGCCTATTACGCCCCCTGGTATGCCGCACGTTTCAAAAATGTTGAGGAAATGGGAGATTACTGGCATTCCAATTATGAAAAACTGCGCAGTGAAACCAGGCAGTTCAGCGATTGCCTTTACGACACCAGTCTTCCGCCCGAGGTCATGGAGGCAGTCGGGGCAAATCTGACAATCCTCAAGTCCCCCACTTGCCTGCGCCAGGCCGATGGTCGTTTCTGGGCATGGGAAGGCTGTGGCGATAGCGTGGGCAGTTGCTCTGGAAGCTGTACACATGTATGGAACTATGCCCAGGCAATGCCGCATCTCCTCCCGGAGCTGGAGCGCACAATGCGCGAAACCGAGTTTGGCGAGGATCAGGATGAGCAAGGCCACCAGGCCTTCCGCTCAGCCCTGCCGATAGTGCCCAACAGCCACGAGTACCATGCCGCTGCTGACGGACAACTCGGCGGCATTATGAAAATATACCGTGAATGGCGTATCTGCGGTGATACCGCCTGGCTCAAGTCTCTTTGGCCACGCGTCAAACAAAGCCTCATCTACTGTATCGAGACCTGGGATCCCGATCACAAGGGTCTCCTGCTCGAACCCCATCACAACACGTATGATATTGAGTTCTGGGGAGCCAATGGCATGTGTACCAGCTTTTATCTCGGCGCACTGGCGGCCGCTGTCGTCATGGGAGAAGCTTGCGCTGACGATACGACACTCTTTGCCGAACTCTGGCAAAAGGGCTGCGCGGCGATGGAGTGCGAACTCTGGAATGGCGAATACTTCTGTCAGAAAACCCAATGGGAGGGCCTGCGCGCCAACCCCGCCAGCTTCAAAGTTTTATCCTTTCACGACACAGGCTATTCCCCCGAGGCACTCGAACTATTGCAACGTGAAGGCCCCAAGTACCAGTATGGCAATGGCTGTCTCTCCGATGGCGTCCTGGGCGACTGGATTGCACGTTGTAGTGGCCTCGCAAGCGGCCTTGCACCTGATAAAATCCGCCGTCACCTGCTGGCGGTCTTTAAACACAACTTCAAACCCGATCTTTCGGATCACTCCAACTCACAACGTCCGACCTACGCCCTGGGCAGCGAAGGCGGACTGCTCCTCTGCACCTGGCCGGAGGGCGACAAACCGAGTCTGCCATTTGTTTACAGCGATGAAGTCTGGACCGGCATCGAATATCAGGTGGCCTCGCATCTGATCATGCTCGGCTGTGTGGAGGAAGGGCTGACGATCGTACGGCGTGTCCGTCAGCGTTACGACGGTCGTGTGCGCAATCCTTTCAACGAATACGAATGTGGGCACTGGTATGCACGTGCCATGTCCTCATACGCTCTGCTGCAGGCGTTTTCAGGGGCACGTTATGATGCCGTCGATGGCACACTTTATCTCAAGCCGGCTTTAGCAGGTGATTTTCACTGTTTCCTGGCCACTGCCAGCGGTTATGGCACAGTCGGACTGCGCAAAGGACAGCCTTTCCTTGATGTAAAGCACGGAGCTATCGAAGTCCGGCAGATCAAATTCAGTCCTGACTAGCTCAGTTGAACTGATGTGTGTCCCGCTCCCCCGAGTTCCAGATCGGGTCAGAGGAAAGCAAAAGCTGTAATCTGGCAGCAACTTTACAAGATTACAGCCGGTCTCTACAAACTATGGCGCACTCGCCATAATCTGGCAATAATTTTGCAAAATTGCGGTTATTCCCCAAAATCTCGCATGCTTCCACCGTAATCTTGCAATACTTTTACAAGATTACAGCCGATCTCTACAAGCTCTGGTGGCACTCGCCGTAATCTGGCGATTTCTTTGCAAGATTACAGCCAGTCGTTACAGACTATGGTGGCACCCGCCGTAATCTGGCGATTTCTTTGCAAGATTACAGTCAATCGCTACAGACTATGGTGGCACTCGCTGTAGTATGGCGATTGATTTGTTGACTCTGCTTGCTCGTTTTCAAGGACCGTTTGAGTATTCCTGTTGCCTGAATGGCGCAGTTGGGGCAAACTGTTGTCTTTGTCATCTGAGCAAGCCATATCCAGATCAAGCATGGCAGGAAAGACGCATGATACCTTCCGAATACGATTTTACCGGCATCGAACGCAAGTGGCAGGACTATTGGGAGAGCCACAAGACCTTTAAAACCCCTGACTATGTCGCGGACAAGCCCAAATATTACGTGCTCGACATGTTCCCTTATCCCAGTGGGTCGGGCCTGCATGTGGGTCATCCCGAGGGCTACACCGCCACCGATATTCTCTGCCGCTACAAACGCATGCGCGGTTTCAACGTGCTGCATCCGATGGGCTGGGATGCCTTCGGACTGCCGGCGGAACAGTATGCGCTGGAGACTGGCACACACCCGGCTGTCACGACCGAGAAAAATATCGCCACCTTTCGTCGCCAGATCAAGGCGCTCGGCTTCAGCTACGACTGGGACCGCGAGGTCAATACCACCGATGCCGGTTACTATCGTTGGACTCAGTGGATCTTTACCCAGCTCTATAAAAAGGGCCTGGCCTATATGGCTGAAGTGCCGGTGAACTGGTGTCCCGCACTGGGCACGGTGCTTTCCAACGAAGAGGTGATTAACGGCCGCAGTGAACGTGGCGATCATCCGGTGGTGCGGCGCCCGATGCGTCAGTGGATGTTGCGTATCACCGACTATGCCGAACGGCTGCTGGACGATCTGGAAGATCTCGACTGGCCCGAGGGCATCAAGGAGATGCAGCGCAACTGGATCGGCAAATCGATCGGAGCCGAAGTCGAGTTCAAGCTGGCCGAAGGTGACGAGTCGATCACAGTCTATACCACGCGTCCCGACACGCTCTTCGGGGCGACCTACATGGTGCTGGCACCCGAACATGACCTGACGCTCAAGATCACTACGGCTGCGCAACGTGAGGCCGTCGAACAGTATCGGGAAGCGGCATCCCTCAAGAGCGATATGGACCGTACCGAACTGGCAACGGAGAAAACCGGTGTCTTTACCGGGGCCTATGCCATCAATCCGGTCAATGGTGAACAGGTGCCGATCTGGATTGCCGACTATGTGCTGGCAACTTACGGCACGGGCGCAATCATGTCGGTGCCGGCGCACGACGAACGTGACTTCGAGTTTGCCGTGCAGTATGGCCTGCCGGTTCACTGTATCATCTCGCCCGATCCGACTGAAGCCGCCGAAGAAGAGGTGGATGTGGCGGCTGTTCTCGCCAACCGCGCCGGCTGGTCGGGCGATGGAACTCTGATC
>CAZMGQ010000193.1:0-3350 GCA_964565855.1 uncultured Lentisphaerales bacterium
ATGTAGGATAGGCATTCTTGCCTGTCCCAAAAACAGTCACAGTTTCTGCTCCCGGACAGACAGGAATGTCTGTCCTACAGTTGTCAATAGACACTCGCCGGAAAGAATGTAGGATAGGCATTCCTGCCTGTCCCAAGCGCAGTTCCTGAACAGGCAAGCACCTGCAGTCCCAAAGCCCTTCAGCTCCCCGGCAGTCTTGACCCGCGGCGCGCCATGCGCTAGACTCACACCTCGTCAAATCGCCGGCCGAAGGTAGGCTGGCAACTTTTGCTATAACTCCCACAATTCAGGGTTTTTCCATGGCTTATGTAATTAACGAAGAAGAGTGCATCGGTTGCGGCGCCTGCGCCGGTGTTTGTCCTGTTGAAGCTATTTCGCAGAATGGCGACACGTATGTGATCGACGCCGATGCCTGCACCGACTGTGGTGCCTGCGAAGGCGAATGTCCCACCGAGGCCATTTCACAGGCCTAGTTGTCCGCCCTTTGTACAGACTGTCTGGCGCGCACGCCGCCGCGTCTCTGCAAAGGATTTCTCAAAAGCGCGGCGGTGATATGATGGCACTGCGATGCGCATTCTAAAGATCGTTCCCGGTTCTGAAGGTAGTTTCCCCGGCGGAAACTATCTGCGTGACGAGGCCCTGGTAGCCGAGTTGCGCTGGGCCGGGCACGATGTGGTGCTGCTGCCTCTCTGCCTGCCAATCGCGGGCGCGACAGCCGAATCGCTGGCAACAGTCCCGCTCTTCTACGGTGCTGCCAGAATCTATCTGGAGCACCGTTTCGCTTTTATACGTCGCTCACCCGGCTGGTTCAAAGGTCTGCTCGACCACCCCCGCATGTTGCGGCGGGCCGCCAGACGTATCGACCGCACTGCCAGCGACCGCATCGCCGGCCTGGTGCTCTCCCTGCTGCGTGGTGAAAACGGCGGACAGGCGCGCGAGCTGGATGCGCTGGCCGAATGGATCAAAAACCAGACCCGCCCCGACGTAATTCACGTTTCAAACGCCCTCTTCCTGGGGCTCGCCCGCCGCCTGCGTGCCGTCCACCGGATACCGGTCGTTTTCTCGATGCAGGACGAGGACATCTGGATCAACTCCCTGCCCGGCTCCTGGCCCAAACGCATCTGGTCCGAAATGCGCGCCCGTGCGCCGGATGTCGCGACCTTTATCGCCGTCAGTCACTTTGCCGCCACCAAAATCCCGGGACGTCTCGGTGTCTCTCCCAAGATCATCCGGGTGGTCCATCCCGGCCTCGACCTCACGGCCTATCCAAAAGTCGCCCCCCCTGCCCCCCCCGTCTGGGGCGTGGTTTGCGATGGACGTGACAAGAACCGGCTCGATCTGTTTCTCCGTACCCTGATCGCGGTCCGTTCCCGTCCCGGTTGCGAAACATTGAAGCTGCATCTGGCGCTTGAGCCAGCCAGCTCAAATGCCAGGCTGATCCAGGCTCTGCAACGTCGCATCAGCCGCATCCGCGAGCTGCAGGGCGTCGTACGCATATTTCCTTCGATATCCCGTCCGGCCGAAAAGCAGGTTTTTCTCCGCTCACTGACCGTACTCACCACCCACAATACCGCCGAACCGGCTTTCGACGGGCTCCTGATCGAGGCCATGGCCTGTGGCGTTGTCCTGCTGCTGCCGGATCGGGGGGGCAACCCCGAAATTCTCGCAATGGCCGAGGGCGGCATCCTCTATGACTCAGCCAGGGCCGATGCCCTGGTGGAACCCCTGGCAGAGCTGATCACCAACCAGTCGCGCCATTCCATTCTGGCACATCGCGGACGTCACGGAGTGGAACATGGTTTCGGGCTCGACCGTATGGCCCGTGAGACGGTCGAAGCCTACAAGGCCGCCATCGCCTCACAGACGCCGCTGGAACCCTACCGCAAACTGCGCGTTATTGATGTATGATGCGCGCACTGCCATGCAGGCGAACCGATGTTTCCGGCACACTGCTTCTGGCAGCCGGGGCATTGGTGCCATCCAGATCCGGCAGTATTTCAACCACTGGTGTCTCAACGGCATCGGCCGTAGCCGTGACAATCTGGGTGTTGCCACGTCCCCGTATAGCGGTGTAAACCACCCTCCGTCCGGTACGGGCGGAAAGCAGGCCGATTTCCTCGTTTCCGAGTTCCCAGCGGTAGTTGTTCCAGCCGGAAGCCGTCAGGGTTACCGACTGGCCGACAGGCAGCCCGACGTAGTTCGGCTCCACCTGAATATCAGTCTGGGTGACCGATTCGGTTTCACAGCCCGAAAACAGCAACACACCGACGAGCGGTAGTATGAAAAGTGCCGCAGCACCTAGTGACAGGTTTCGCTTTGTCATGACGGCAACAAAAGGTATAGTATGGCGCATGGCCTGTCAAGAGAGAGTGTTTGAAATATGACAAAAAAAATATGCTGGTTCCGTCATGCAATGCTGCTGTGTCTGTTGACCGGCCCGGCGTTCCGGCTGGCGGCTGATGCCGACCCTGCGCCGACCCGTGGCTCCACCGCAGTCGCACAGCACCACCTGAGCGACGCTTCGGCCGTTGTCGACGGCATCGCCGCACATGTCAACGACGACACAATCACGATTTCCGATGTCATGGTCCAGGTGCGCATGCTGATGCAGAATCCGCGCTGGACGACCGGACGCAGCCGCAACGAAGCCTTCCGCGATGCCTATGCCGAATCACTGGGACAGGCGATCAACCAGCGCCTCGTGATCCAGGAATACGAAGCCGGCAATGCCCGCCTGCCCGAATGGCTGGTCGATAAACGTATGGCCGAAATGGTCGATACCCGCTTCAATGGCGACCGGGGAAAGCTGATGAAGGAGCTGGCCGACCAGGTGATGACTCTCGATGAGTGGCGGCAGAGTATCCGCGAACAGATGGTCGTCTCGGCCATGCGCCAGTCCAACGTCGAGTCGCACATCCAGATCAGCCCGGCCCAGGTGCGCCAATACTATCAGGACCATGCCACCAACTACATCGTCCAGGCTGCCACCCACCTGCGCCTGATTTTCCTCAAGCCCCGTCCCGATGAAACCCCCGCCGAATTGGAAGAACGTGCCGCCGTGGTCGATAAAAACCTCAGCGACGGCGGACGCTTTACCGATATCGCCCGGGCTCTCTCGGACGATCCGAGCTCCCGCGACGGTGGCGACTGGGGCTGGATTGAGCCCGAAGAAATGCTGCGCGACGAACTTGTGGACGCCCTCGCCGAGATGCAGGTCGGCAGCCACCGGACGGTGATCACGCCCGTCGGGGCCTACATCCTGCGCAAGGAAGGACAGCGCCGGAGCGGCCAGCTCAGCCTCGAAGAGGTCCGCTCCCAAATCGAACGTCAGCTCGCCGAAGTGGTCGCGC
>CAZMGQ010000193.1:3360-4906 GCA_964565855.1 uncultured Lentisphaerales bacterium
AATCACGCCGTCTCTTTCTGGCCTGGATGTTGCGCCTGCGTGCCAAATCCCATGTCAAGACTTACAACATCTTTGAGTAGCATGAACCTCGCCAGCCCCCGCCAGATCCGCCAGCTTCTGGCAGAGCGCGGACTGCAACCCAACCGGTCGCTGGGACAGAACTTTCTGATCAACCGCAACATCCTCAACGCCATCGTGGCGGCGGCGGAAATTGCGCCATCCGACCGTGTCCTCGAGGTCGGCCCCGGCCTCGGCATCCTGACCGAAGCCCTGCTCGCCACAGCGGAGCATGTGACGGCTATCGAAAAAGATGCCGGTCTCCACCAAATCCTGACCACACACTGGCCCGACGAACCGCGCCTCGAACTGATTCACGGCGATGCCCTCGAACTCGACCACGCCTCCCTGCGTCGCGCCGGCACCTCACACATGGTCTCCAACCTGCCCTACTCCGTTGGCACCCGCGTGCTGGTCGATGCCGTCACCCAGCCCGATCCCTACGACTGTATCGTGATTCTGGTCCAACGCGAGGTCGCCGAACGCATCACCGCCAACGCCGGTACGGATTCCATGGGCACCCTCGCAATCTGGGTGCAGCAGATCTACCGGGCCGAAATACTACGCCAGGTCAAACCCACCTGCTTCTGGCCCCGGCCGGAGATCACGTCTTCTCTCGTACGGCTGCAGCGTCACGCGGATTATCCGCTCGACCCCGCCGGACGCGACCGCCTCTTCAACCTGGTCCGTATCGCCTACCAGCAGCGGCGCAAGCAGCTCGTCCGCACCTTCCGCGACGCCTCCTCCCCTTACCGCATCGCCCCGACGGTGCTGCAACAGCTCTTGCAGGACATCGGCACCGCTCCCGACGCCAGGGCCGAAACTCTCGGCATCGCCGAATGGCACCAACTGACACTGCGGTGGCCGACATGACCCCGCCCCCGCTCCGCAAGCCCTGGGCTGTCATCGTTTCCTGGAATGTGGCCGACCATCTGCCGGCCTGTCTCAACTCCCTCGCTGCCTCCGAACCCCGGCCCGGAATTGTCGTGGTGGACAACGCCTCGGAAGACGATACCTGCGCCATGATCCGTCGCGACTTCCCCGCGGTCCGCCTGATCGCCAACAGCTCCAACCCCGGCTTCGGCACCGCCACCAATCAGGGCGTCCGGGCTGCCCTCGAAGCCGGGGCCGACAGTCTGCTGCTGCTCAACCCCGACGCCACCCTCGCGCCCGACTCCCTTGCCACCCTGCTCGATTCTCTTAACGCCAGCCCCACGCGCGGCATCGTCGCACCGGCCATCGTCACCGCCGACGGCGCGCCCCAACCCTTCGCCTTCGGTGGCGACCCCACCCTCGCCTATCTGCTGCGACGCGGTGCCACCCGCCTGCTGCGGCGCGGCTACCTGCACGACTGGGGCTCGGAAACCGAGCTTGAGCCCGACTGGGTTACCGCCGCCTGTCTGCTCGCCCGGGCGGCGGTTTTCGAGGCCGACATCTGGTTCGACGAAAACTTTTTCCTCTACTTCGAGGACAACGACTGGTGCCTGCG
>CAZMGQ010000194.1:0-4880 GCA_964565855.1 uncultured Lentisphaerales bacterium
TCTCGAAATGCTGCTGCAACGCAGTCTCAAAACGCGCGACATGGCGCAGGAAAACCGCAACTTGCACGAACAACTGGACACCAAGTTCGGCATGGACAACATCATCGGCAGCTCACAGGCCATGGAGGATATCTTTGATATCGTGCGCCAGGCGGCACCGACCCAGGCAACCGTGCTGATCCAGGGGGCCAGCGGCACCGGCAAGGAACTGATCGCCCACGCCATCCATCGGCTTAGCACACGTGCACACGGTCCCTTCGTTGCAGTCCACTGTGCCGCCCTTACTGAAACCCTGCTCGAAAGCGAGCTGTTCGGCCACGAACGCGGTGCCTTTACCGGAGCCACAGCCCGACGCAAGGGACGTTTCGAGCTGGCGCACGGCGGCACACTCTTTCTGGACGAAATTTCGGAAATCGACGCCACCATCCAGGTCAAGCTCCTGCGGGTGCTCGAAGAACGGACCTTTGAAAGAGTCGGTGGTACCGAAACAATTGAGGTGGACATCCGCCTGATCGCAGCCACCAACCGCGATTTGCGTCAGTGCGTAGCCGAAGGTACATTTCGCGAAGACCTCTTCTACCGGCTCGATGTGGTAAGTCTCCAGATGCCGCCGCTCAGCGAGCGAATCGACGATGTTCCGATTCTGGCCGACTTTTTCATGCGTGACTTTGCCGAACGCAACGACAAACGGATCGAAGGTTTCACTCCCGACCTGATCGAAGCCCTGCAACGGTACGACTGGCCGGGCAACGTCCGCGAACTGCGCAACACCATGGAAAAAATGGTCGTGCTGGCACGGGGCGAACGTCTGACACTGCGAGACCTGCCACTGGGTATCCGCGAGGCTGCCAGAGAAGCGCGGGCTGAACCCGCCCTCGCCACCAGGGCCAGCTCGGCATCGACTGTTTCTCAAACATCCGTCGAACAAATGCCGTACGACGTTTCGCTGGCTGAATTGGAAAAGACACGTATCCTGACCGTTCTCGAACAGTGCGGCGGCAACCGGACCCGCGCTGCCGAAATTCTCGGCATCAGCCGACGCACCCTGCATCGCAAACTCAACGAGTGGAACCTCTCAGGCCGCCGGTCCAACTTCCTGTAAAATCGCCAAACCACCCACAGATTTGCAGGAGCATCTGCTTTTCTGTGGCAAACTATTGCGTTGCGGTTCGTGAGGACACTCACCCTCCATAAAATGTTCACCGGACGGCTGAAAAATAGCGTATGCCAAGTCTGTATGACAGACATTCCTGTCTGTCCAGAAACAGATACTGAAGCGGTTCGTGAGGACACTCACCCTCCATAAAATGTTCACCCGCCGGTTGAAAATGGCGTATGCCAAGTCTGTATGACAGACATTCCTGTCTGTCCAGAAACGGATACTGAAGCGGTTCGTGAGGACACTCACCCTCCAAATTTTTTACCTGACGGTTGGGTAAATGACGTATGTCCAAATCTGTGTGACAGACATTCCTGTCTGTCCAGAAACCGATACTGAAGCGGTTCGTGAGGACACTCACCCTCCAAAAAATTCTCACCCGCCGGTTTACCTTGCCTTGCCTCTGATCAGGAACCTAGCAAACGCGGTTTCAGCTCCCGCCAGACTTCGCGGATGGCCTCCGCTGCCGGAGAGTCGCCATATTCCAGCACTGTTTTCCCCTCCATCAGCGCCTGATTGACCGTCCTGTCGAAGGGTACACGTCCGATTACCTTGGCTCCCTGCGACTCTGCCATCTGCTCGATTCGCCGCACCTGTTCAGGGTTGAGGTCGGACTTGTTAACCACGATGCTGGCCGGTACGCCAAAATAGGCCACCAGTTTAAGCACACGTTTGAGGTCGTGAACCCCTGAAACCGTCGGCTCGGTCACGATCAGCACATGGTCCGTATCGGAGACGGAGGCAATCACGGGACAGCCGGTGCCGGGAGGTCCGTCGCCAAGAATCATGGCATGATTCAGTTCCTCAGCCAGGCAAGCTGCATGTTGGCGCACGACCGTCACCAGCTTGCCGGAGTTCTCCTCGGCAATGCCCAGCCGCGCATGCACCATCGGACCATAGTCTGTCTCCGAAACATACCAGGTACCGTTGGAATCCGGCTCTGAGCTGATAGCAGCGGCAGGACAGACGAGTTGGCAGAGTCCGCAACCTTCGCACAGCATCGGGTCAATCCGGTAGGTTTTGGCTATCAGGTCGTTGGCCGGACCGTCGAGCCGGATTGAATCAAAATGACAGGCTTCGTCACAGCGGCCGCAACCGATACAGGCCGCCGGATCAATGGTATATTTGGCCCCACCGATAAACTCATGCTCTTCACGCACTTTGGGTACCAGCAACAGGTGCAGATCGGCGGCATCGACATCGTTGTCGGCCAGCACCTTGCTCTCGGCCAACTGGGCCAGCGACGACAGTACGCTCGTCTTACCGGTGCCGCCCTTGCCGCTGATGACTGTCAGCTCGCGGTAGCCCCCTGTGGCCTCTCCCCTGGCAAAATCCGCCAGGGCTTCGTCGCTGACCCGCAAAACCTCATCCGGTGGCACAGGCGGGCAGGCTGTTTCCAGATTGTCGAAGATTTCCAACAGATTTTTGCTGACTTCCGGAAAACGTCCGGTCAGCAGACTGCCTTCTGAATATGTTTCGGCATAGGCACGGCTGAAGGGAATGCGACCGGCAATCGGCAAACCAATCGAACGGGCGTAATCCACAATCAGCCGATCCTCACCATCCGAACGGTTGATCAGAATCGCCGTGGGAACTTTCAGCTTGAGACTCAGCCCGACCGCCAGCTTAAGATCGTTGAGCCCGAAGGGGGTCGGCTCGGTTACGAGAATGACGGCATCGGCATCTTCAACGGCCGCGACAACCGGACAGCCTGTGCCGGGTGCGGCGTCGATAATGTTGATCGCATCCGGCTTGATATGTTCTTTGACTCCGCCGACGACTTTCGGGGCCAGTGTTTCGCCGATTTTGAGCGACCCATGAGCGAAGTAGAAGGGATCATGGTCGGGGGCGGCTTCGACCAGCCCGATCGAAGTTTCTTTCTCTGTCAGGGCTCCATGGGGACAGACATGGCTGCAAACACCACAGGCATGGCAGAGTTCATTGAAGATCAGGACCTGTTTTTTGACCAGTGCCATGGCGTTGAAACTGCAAGCCGCAACGCATTTGCCACAGGCCTGACATTTGTCGGCATCCCAGACCGGCTTGAGGGTGGTCACGGGTAGTTCGGCGGTGAACTCGGGATTGACAAACAGGTGGTCGTTGGGTTCTTCGACATCACAATCCAGCAAGCGGATTTCGCGACGTGAATCGGCCGGTTTGGTTTGTTCGCGTTCTGCCAATGCGTAAGCCAGATTGACGGCGAACGTTGTCTTGCCGGTACCGCCTTTTCCGCTTGCGATTACAATTGTCATCGGTTTTGCCTGTTTGTCTTTCTGTCTGATAAAATCAAAAAATCCCCTGAACAGATTTGCTCAGGAGTGGGTAAGGTGAGGGACCGCAGAAAGCCCTGAAGGACGCAGAAGGTCGTTCGAGCTGTCATAGACAATGTTGCCTGCAACAACTTTCGTTTATTTCCGCGCCTTCCGCGCTTTCTGCGGTGACCATCTACACGATGTTATCTGGCATTCCTGTATCGGCTCAGTTGCTTTCGCCTTCGAGGTCGGCGATCTGCTTCTGGATGTTTTCCAGTGCTCCGGTCAGGTATTCGGCCTGTTCCTTGAGGGCTTCTATACCCGGTGCAGGCATGGCCATCGGCTGGCGCATATCATCGGCCCAGAAACGGTTGCGAAAACCGTAGCCATAACCCCGGCCAAAACCACGTCCCATGCCTCCACGCCCCATACCACCGCGACCGAAGCCGCCACGGCCCATGCCAAAACCGCGCCCCGGCATTGTGTCGACACAGCCCGGCACGTCATAACCCGCGCAGAATCCGGCTGCACGTCCTGTCATGGCTCCCATTCCCATGGGTCCAGTTCCATCTCCTCTTGGCATTTTTGCCTCCTTCATTGTGTCCCGTCCGTTGCCGGGCGGAACCGGTTGATAAATCCCGCTAAATCCAATGACCGGCCACATCCGGCGCGGCAGCTTCCGGCAGTTCACCCGCCTTGAGCTTCTCGACCGCTTCGCGCACTGTCAGATCCTGCGCCGTATAAATCCTGATGCCGGCTGCCTTCAAAACCTGAAAAGCCTTGGGGCCACAGTGGCCGGAAATTACAGCTTCGACATCCAGTTCGACAACCCGCTGGGCAGACTGGATGCCGGCTCCCTGAGCTGCCTGCAGATTCTGCTGGTTGTCATGCAGTTCAAAAGTATCGGCTTCTGTATCGACAAGCGCAAATTGGCGCGCCCGTCCGAAGCGTGCTTCGACCGGTGAATCCCAGTCATTACCTGCTATGGTGATTGCTATTTTCATGATAAAAAGATGACGGCCCGGATAAACCACAAGCTGTTCATCCGGGCCGCATTTGTTTAGTTTTTCAGAATCTTGCCCAGCACTTCTTCTTTGCTGAGTTCCTTGGTACAGAAGAACCAGTCGTAGCACTTGAGATCAGCAGCTTCGACACGTTCTTTGGCTACACCGCAGGAGCCGGCGGTCGGGACGATCACATCGTCGCCGGGCTGCCAGTCTGCCGGAGTGGCAATATTAAAGGCATCCGCCGCCTGCAAGCCGAGGAGGATCCGGTAGATCTCATCGAAGTTGCGGCCGAGGCTCAGCGGGTAGTAAAGAATCGTGCGTACGATTCCCTTGGGGTCGATAAAGAACACCGCACGCACTGCCTGGGTGTCGCTTTCGCCCGGTTGGATCATGCCGTACTTCTTGGATACGTTCATGCTGATATCCTCGATCAGCGGGAAGGTAACCTCGACATTCTTCATG
>CAZMGQ010000195.1:0-4878 GCA_964565855.1 uncultured Lentisphaerales bacterium
TGACGAAGCTGCGGACGCTGCAGAAGATGAAGATGGAGAAGATCAACCATGAGTAGTCGCGTCGTTGTCCCCCACCTCAGTGCCAATGCCCTCGATGTAACCGTCGGCGCATGGTTCGTGCAGCCGGGCGGGCGCGTCAGGGCCGGCGAGCCGCTGCTCGAAGTCAGTACCGACAAGGCAGCCTTCGAGATCGAGGCCCCGGCCGACGGCCTGCTGCTGGCAAACTTTGCCCCCACGCGCAGCGTCGTGCCGGTGGGTTTTGTGCTGGCTTTGATCGGCGAAGCGGGCGCGACCGACCCCGCGATTGAGGCCGACAACGAAGCACTGATGGAAAGCTATCGTCAGTCACTGGCTGGCGAAACCGTGCCGACTGAAGGAGGCGTGTCGGAAAACCCTGTCGGCTATCAGACCACGTCGCAGGCAGCGCCAGCCGCAGAGGCGGGCGGTGCTCCCGCTGCGTCCGCCGCCGTACGGGCGACGCCCAAAGTCAAGCGTCTGGCTCGGGAACAGGGGATCAATTTGACAGAGGTGCAATCCGATACCGGAGCTGCTATAATCACCGAAGCCGTACTGAACGACTGGCTCAGCCAGCAGAAGGCTTAACCATATTAAAAGAAGAGGCACGCAATGAGCGACGATACCCGCAAACAGGATGCTCCCAGTAAAACAGATACCACCAGCCAGCAGAAAAAGAGAGTAATTTCTCCACCGCCCCCGGCGAACAAAATGCCGCTGATAGCGGCGGCCGTGGCACTGATCGCCCTTGCAGGAGTGTTTGCCATCTACAAGGTTAAGCAGGATCAGACCGAGGTGATCGAGCAGCCGGCCGTAACGGCACCCGCTGCGGCTGGTACAGTCGCTGCCCCGACAGACGTCTCAGGCAGAGAGGCACAGACAGCCGTAGCGGCGACCCCGGTGGCAGTACGGCCAACCGTGCCGGCAGTTACTGCGGGGCCTCGCACGGAGCCGCTTGTGGGTGATGTGTTTGAGGGACGTGTGACCGGGCTGGGATCGCAGGGGGATGGACGTCTGCGCCTCGAAGGCAGCACCGTCTATGTGCCCGGAACCAAAGAGGGCGAAACTGTGCGCTACCGTCTGGTACGACAGTTTGAGCGTTTCTGGATCGGCGAAAAAGTGGCGGCCGATACTCCGCTGACACAACTGGCGAAGAAAGACAAGCCGGCCGTGCCCGCAGCGGCGGAAATCGAACCGGCGACCGATCTGCCGGAAGGTGTGCTGGACGGGGTGACCTCGACGGCGGAACAGGTGCAGGAGGGGACAGTTTTCAGCGTGGTCATTACGGACCATGATCGCTTCAATCCCGATAAAAACGGCTTCTGCCGCATCGGCGGTTTCGCGGTGATTGTGGCCGATACCCAGCCCGGAACTGAACGTGTAAAAATCCGCATCACCAAGCGCCACGAAAGGCGGGCCGATGCCGTTGTAGTCAGCGACTGACGGGCTAGCGGTGCTCTGCGCTCCGCAGGTGCGGAGCCCTGCGGTCCCGGGGGGTTGTGGGACCGATGCGACAGATTGGACCGACTTGTCAGATGTTGACTTGCTGCCTGCCCCCCGGGGGGGCGGCTGTGACGTTTTGTGCTACATTTTAACCTGTTGGTTGGATTGCCGTGCTTCTCTTGTCTGAGTTACTCTATGAACCTCGACTCTCTCGATTTTGACAAAACAATGGATGGGCCGACTGCGAAAGTGCAAATGACGGTAAGCTTGAGCAGGGAATGGTCAGGTACATCATGGAAAAACACAGTCAGCCAGAAACCAACCGTGCATTTTAGTATTGCAACTCAGGTTTCCTCTGCGCAAAACGGCTCACCACCGGTTCGCCCTCCATTTTTAATATCAACCGTCGGGTGAACATTTTTTGAAGGATGAGCGTCCATACGTGTCGCGCCGTAGCCTCTTGGCGAAGGCGGACGAACCGCATTGCAAGGACTTGCGCATGAACGAGCAAAATCGTTCGCAATTTTGAGCGGATGCCTGAGCGAGCGGAGCTTTTATCAGATCGGGGATGGCGGGTATTGCGGCGACTTTGTTGGGCATTAAGCAAGAAGTCGATTTGGGGCAGCTTCCTCGCTTCGCCCGAGGTCCTTCCGCCAACTCTGCGCACTTACTTTTATCGCATAAACCGTGCATTATTTTATGCACTTTGCGATTGTGTGCCGCCAGTTTCTTTTCATGTTTGTTTGATTCTGTTTTTTGTGCTACATTTCAACAGGTAGTTCGAGGAAGCTTACCGTGTTTCAGATCATTTAGAACTGATGCTATGAAGCCAAACTCCCATCATTTAGGCAAAACGACGGAAACGACGGCTACGAAAGACTGTGGCTGCTGTTCTTGTGTAGCGGGTGGTGTCCTAAGTTATTACCGCTTTGAGACGTTGAATATAGCGTCTGATATGATAGCCCGGAACAGCGGCAATGTTGGCGTCACTCCTGGAGGTTGTTTTTTTACATGAGTGATATGGACAAATCCTTGAGCAGCATGCGAACCCTGGGCGGGCACTCGGGGCACCATAGTGCGCATGACTCTTTCGGCGACGCCGCTACCATGCGGCGCATTGAATCAGCAGATCGTTTGACTGTAGGTTCGATAGTTCTTAAACGGTACCGTATCCTTGGTGAGCTGGGTCAAGGGGGAATGGGGATAGTATACAGGTGTTTTGACGAAGTGGGCGGGATAGAAGTGGCTTTGAAGGCTTTGCCACCTGAAGTGTCACACGACTCCGACGAGATGGAAGATGTTCGTAATAATTTTCGTCTGGTAGAACGTCTGCATCATCCGAATATAGCTGGTATCAAGACACTGGAACGTGATCAGGTGAGCGGCGACTACTATCTGATCATGGAATGTGTTGAAGGCATGGATTTGCGCCAGTGGGCAAGGAAGCGGCGCAGAGAAAGTCGTGCCCTGACTGTGGATGAGGTTTTGACAGTGGCACATTATATAGCTGCTGCACTCGATTATGCCCACGAGCAAAATGTGATTCACCGCGATATCAAACCGGGTAATGTACGTGTTACATTTGATGGTGAGGTGAAGGTGCTGGACTTTGGCCTGGCTGCACAAATTCAGACCAGCATGCATCGGGTTAGCCGAGTGTATAATGGTGGCACGAGCGGCACTGGTCCTTACATGGCTCCAGAGCAGTGGCGTGGTTTGCGGCAAGATCCACGTACAGACCAATACTCTCTGGCGGCTACAGTTTACGAACTGTTGTCCGGGGTGCCGCCCTTTCAAAGCCATGACATTGCGGTGCTTCGGGAGGTTGCTTTGAATGAGTCCCCGCAACCGCTACCTGATGTTCCAGAATATATAAACGCTGCTCTGATGCGTGCTTTGGCAAAGGAGCCGGGTGAGCGTTTTACCCGTTGCAGCAAGTTTGTAAAAGCATTGTATGGTAGCCTCAGTACGGCACCAGTCAAAGACAGGGCAGAGCCAGATCGCCAGAGTTCAGAAAGCACAGTTACGCCAAGTCGTTTGAAAAAGCTTCCGCTTTCTTTAGTATTGGTGGCGGCCATGGCCTATGTCGGCTACGAAGCATACGTCTTAATCAGGCCACAAGAAGCCAGGCAAATTAGTGACTCAAATCAACAACCTTATTTTCCACCAGATGAACCAGAGGTGGAAAGAGAGAAAACCGGGTTACTTGACCAGATAACTAATAGCGAGAAAAAAAATGACGGGCTCATATCAAAGCTGTTGCCTTCACAAAATATGACTTTGCCTGATTTGGAGCCAGACGGCAGGGTGATTAAAATAGATTTCACAGTTTTGCGTGGAGAAGCTGCACGGGCACGCGAAAGGCAAATAAAGTTTGCGGAAACGAGCCGTTTGCCTGTGTCTGTCATCTCTCAAAAGAGTCGGATTCACTTTTGTCTGTTGCCACCGGGCAAGTTTTTAATGGGCAGTCCGGAGGATGAAACAGGGCGTGCAATTAACGAAAAGCAACGCACTATAAATATTTCGCAGCCGTATTATGTATCGAGTCGGGAAGTTACTGTTGGCGACTGGTCGCGTGTCATGGAGGGAAGGCCAATATCTGCCAAAGTTATGGAAGCTTTATATCCCAAATGCAATTTGTCGTGGGTTGAAGCATGTAACTTCTGTGATAAATTATCAGATTTGGAAGGAGTGCCCAGAGGCACTTATAGTCTCCTCACCGAAGCGCAGTGGGAGTATGCCTGCCGTGCCGGTGCGGAGACTTCTTTTGTATCCGGGAATATAATGACACTTGCAGGACGTTCATCACGCCTTGATCTGGTCGGCTGGTATGACTTCAACAGCAAAAAAACAACCTCTCCTGGGGGGCATCTGCACCCCAACGCATGGGGTCTCTTCGACATG
Organism: uncultured Lentisphaerales bacterium; assembly: GCA_964565855.1. Taxonomy (GTDB): domain Bacteria; phylum Verrucomicrobiota; class Kiritimatiellia; order RFP12; family JAZUKQ01; genus CAZMGQ01. The sequence continues at coordinate 4,363 of CAZMGQ010000195.1, forward strand.
CACGGCAATGCCATGGAATGGTGTCTGGACAAAGTAGCGCTATTTTCCGACGGGCAGATAGTCGAGACAGAGCACTGGGATAATGCACAGGATCCGATCGGAACATCCGGGGCCTACCGCATTGCTCGGGGGGGAAGTTATTATCACAGTGCTGAACATTGTCGTGCAGCCAAGCGGACGGCATATTTATCTGAGTTCAAGGGTGTATTTTTGGGGTTTCGCATATGTCGGAACATAGAACTTTGGGAACAAGAACAAGTAAAAAGGGGTAAGTTGTGATGGCGCAAGCACGTAATTTGATGCTGACTATTGTGATATGCGGACTGCCTTTGTTCATCTCAGGCTGCCGAAGTATAACTATGGATTCACTCAAAACACCGGAGTCTTTGGACGCTCAAAGTCGCTTGAAAGATATGTCTCTGTCGGAATTGCATAAAAAACAGTCAGAACTTGTCAGAACCACCCAAAACTGCGAGAGATTTTTGCGAGTAGGGTGAAAACAGGGTAAAGAGGGAC
>CAZMGQ010000196.1:0-4830 GCA_964565855.1 uncultured Lentisphaerales bacterium
GCTGACGTAGAGGAGGGATACCAGCAACCCGGCGAGCACCGCGACGGCAATGATCTTGTCGTAGTGCCGCTGGAGCGATGGCAGTAGGCCTTTCTTTTTGATTGCCATGTCTCAGTCCTCTTCCTCTTCGCCTGCAAAACTGTAAACTTCGATATCAAGCGTGACGCTCAACGATGCCTCACGGTCACGCCCCGTTACCAGACGGGCGGTCCGCGAAATCGGCAACGGATTGGCAATGGCTGCCTGACCCGTCCCAATTCCGCTGCCAGTCGCTTCCCGCTCCTGGGCTGGCGGCTTGTAGTCGGACCCCTGCTTGTTGAAATCCATCCTGGTGATGACGGCAAATACCGGCAGCTTTGCAATGCGGTTCATCAGTTCCACCAGCGAAACCTCGTTGGCTGTGAGCTGCATGGTGAAGCGTTCGACAGTCATCGGCACAGGGCCTTCGATAACATGACCGCTCGGGACAGCAGCTTCCTCCACAACCGGATCGGGCCCGCCACGACGGCCCCCACGGCGGCCGCCTCCCTGAACACCGGCGGGACCTGCGGCTGACGATCCTGACTCGAACTGGTCGCGGCTGATACCGGAAATGCGTAATACTTTGGAGTCATAGGCGGCACGGATCAGTTGTTCGGTGATCAGGAGCTGCCGGATCAGACGCTGTACATGGGCTGTATCGGCGGACTGTCCGCCCTTGTAGGCATCGAAACCAAAGGCAAAGTCGGCCGTGACGACCTTCTCGCCGGCCTCGCCGACCGGGGCGCTGGCGATCAGATCGGCAATGATTGCCTCACGCCGGCTGCTGAATACCCGCGGCTGCCGCTCGGTTACGCGGATGTCGGCATGCTGCAACTCATCCAGCAGGGAACGGGACCAATCGCGGGCGGTGGCAAGATTGTTCTTTTCGATCTCGACATTTTCGGCACTGGGGAAGGGATCGCTCTGGTAGAAAGACTCGAGCCGCCGTCGCGCATCGTCGCGCTGGTTACGGGTGCGGGTGGCTTCAGACAATCCGTTAAAGAGAATCACTGCAGCGGCTATGACCGCCACCAGCCCCACCACCATCCCTGCCATGATTGCTATCTTGCCGCGCTTCATAGTGTCTCACCCCGCTCTGATTCGTTGTCCCCGACCGTCATGGGCAGGCCCAGCGGCCGCTTCAAACGCAGCTCGATTTCAAAATCGCGAAATACATTCTCCCGCAACTGGGTACGTTGCACACGGCTGCCGCTCTTGGCGAAGGGCGAGTCCTCGCTCTCAATCAGCGCCGAGAGAAACTTGTCGATCGCCCCGACGCCGTCGCCGACGCTGCCAGCACTCAGCAATTCGTCTTCGTAGGCTGTTCCGGCAATCACGATAGCACTGTAGCCGGCCCCGCCACCCTGAGCCGTGAGCTTGGTCAGCCACATGCCAGGCAGCAGACCCTCGCGAATGGCCTCAATCGTACGGGCGTAGGCGTTGCGGTTGTTGGCCATGGCCTGCAGGAGGGTAGCCTTGCCGACCTCGGTCCGCTGTTCGTTGTGCAGGCCCTTCACCTCGCCCTGCACGGCTTCGATGGCATTGAGCTTGCTCTGAACGGTCTTCTTCTGGTTCTCAAACCCATCGCTCAGCTTCTTGGCATAGATATTCCAACTGAGCATGGCAACCACGACCCCGACAGCCGAAAGGGCGAAGTACGGAATCCGTCGGCGCAGCGCCTTGCGCGCCACGAGATCGGGCGGCAGCAGGTTGATCTCGATCGGGCAGCTCATCGCACGCCGCAGAGCCAGCCCCACAACACTGCCGAGCTGCAGCAACTGGGAGGAATCAACCCCGGCGGCATCGACGCTTTCGTCAACCGGCACGTTGATAAAGGGATTCAGGAAATCGACATCCACTTCCAGCTTTTCGCGGAAAAACGTGTCCATGTGGGGCATCAGTGCCGAACCGCCTGTCAATATGACCTGCTGCGGAACCGAGCCGCCCTGCTGGCTGCGGTAGAAGTTGATCGAGCGGTTCACTTCGGCATGCAACCGGGTGACAACGTTGCGGGCGATCTTGGAGACCCGGTCGGCTCGCTCGTCGTCGGTCATGGCATAGACGCCACCCAGTGCGACAAAGCCGATTTCCCGCTTGAGCGCCTCGGCATCGCGGTGCGAGATGTTCATCGTCCTGGCAATCTCGGCCGTGATTGCATTGCCGGCTACCGGAATGCTGCGGGTGAAAACCTTGTTTTCTTCGAGGAAGATCAGGTTGGTTGACTTGGCGCCGATATCGAGCACCATCGTACAGCCTTCCAGATCGGGATAGTTGTAACGGACGGTGTTGTAAAGCGCCATCGGAGCCGTATCGATGATATCCGGCTCAAGACCGGCATTCAGCACACAGTCCGTCATTTCCTTGACGTTGTCGTGCTTGACGGCTACCAGGAGAGCGTTGTGCTCAATCGAAGATTCGTCAGCGATGATCTGGTAGTCCCAGACCACTTCGTTGATCGGGAAGGGCACGTTCTGCTCGGCCTCGTAAGCCACCATATCGGCCAGACGATCGGCACTGACCGGCGGCAGCTTGACGAAGCGTGGAAAAACCGTCTGTCCCGGCAGAGTCATCAGCAACGGTGCCGGTTTGAAGCCGTTTTCACGAATCAGATCGCGCAACGTGGCGACAATATAGGCGGTGTTGTCGGAGTCGCTCTCCGGATCGGCCACCCATTCGCCGACGGCAAACTTAACTAGTGCCGGTGCTGCCGAGCCCTTGAGGGAGAACTCGGCTAATACCAGCTTGCTGGCCCCGATATCGAGGGCGAGAATGCGTTTGGACGAGAGCACTACCTGCTAACCTCGTTTTCGTCGATGTTGACAAAACCGAAGGGCGTCTTGGCTCGCTCGAGCAGATACCCTTCACGTTTGACTGTTTTGGGAGAATCGACAATGTTGGGATTTTCCCACCATTTGTCCTCGAGAAACTTCTCGGTAACGGTCGATTCCACGGCTACTACCTGTCCGTTGATCGAAAACTCTACTACAAAACCTATCGGACGTCCATAGCGTTGCAGAGCCGAAGGCAGCATGACGGCCGAGACAGTCTTGTTGTTGCCCTTGATAACGTCGATAAAGCGGCTGGTCACACGGAAAAACGAGAAGGGCTGTTCCGCCATCTCACGGTCGTTGCTGTGCAGCATGACGGTGAAGGTCACCACCAGTTCGTCGATCCAGTCGGGAGCCGTGTCGAAGTTGACTTCGAAGACGCCCCACTCACGCGCACGGCTGCGGCTCGTGCCGGCAAACATCTGCGGCGTCCGTTGCAGCCATTCCCTGGAGTTGAGACGCGGCAGCTTGCGAATGCGCATCGCTGACTCGAGATCCATCGCACGGGTTGCGCCGGGAGTACCGGGAACACCGACCGTCGCACCCATCGTGCCACCGGGAGCCACCAACTGTGCCCGGGCGACAGACAACGCCAGCCCCGCAACCATGGCCAACGCTATTCCAAACAGCCGACTTCTATGTGTTATATGCATTCGAGCGACCTCCATTCTAAAGCTTTCCCAAACAGCGGAGCTGAAAAGCCTTCTCCACTGCACTGCTGGAGACAATGTAACCCAGATTCTGTCTCTTGGCAAAGCAAAAGAATCATTTTTCTGAAATTATCCCGCACCAGCCACCGGCCAGGGTATGACAAAACTGTGGCGACCAGCCCGCAGACGACGGGCCCGCTGCCCCGGCAGCCGCAGGGAGGCACTGGTATTGGGCGGCACAACCGCTTCGACCAGCAACTGGCCCCGCTCAATTTTCCAACCGCAACTGATCGTCCCATGACGGGAATGAACTTCGGCCACGGCCCGGGTCAGTCCCTCGCCGGGCGTGGGCTGCAAGATAAATTTCTCGAAACCGGGGGCGGCAGGATCAACCTCAATCCCGGCCACGGTCGAATAGAGCCACTCGCCGATGGCCCCATAGGCATAGTGGTTGAAGGAGTTCATGCTGACATCGCCGAAACCGTCCTTCTTCGTGTAGCTGTTCCAGCGTTCCCACATGGTCGTCGCCCCCTGCAGGATTGAGTAGATCCAGGAGGGATAGTCACGCTGCAGCAGCAGACGGTAGGCCACATCAACCCGGCCGAAACGGGTCAGTACAGGTGCCAGCAGCGGTGTCCCGACAAACCCGGTGGAAAGCTTCCAGCCACGGCTCTCAATGTCACGTACCAGTCGTTCCAGGGCGTAGGGACGCTGCGCCTCGGGCAGCAGATCGAAGCCCAGCGCCAGCAGATAACCGGTCTGGGTATCGCCGACCACCCGTCCGCTGGGAGCGACAAACTCACGCTGGAAGGCCTGGCGCACCTTGCGGGCCATCGCCTTGTAGCGACGCTCGTCCTCCGTCCGTCCGAGCACACCGGCCGTCCGGGCCATGATGTCGGCACAGTGGGCGAAGTAAGCCGTCCCGATCAGGTCCTTGGGTGTCGGCGCACGACCACAATCTCCCATTGGTATATCGATCGCCAGCCAGTCGCCGAACCCGCCGATCTCCGACAGGTGATAATCACGGCTGTTGCGCTCCTGCCAGCCGACCCAGGCGGCCATCGAGTCGTACTGCTGTTCGAGGATGCCACGATCGCCATATTGCAGATAGGTAATCCAGGGACAGATCACCGCCGCATCCGCCCAGGCGGCACTCACGCCTTTGTTGCGGATCACATCCGGCGCCACAAAAGGCACGCCCCCGTCAGCCATCTGGGCATCGGCTACATCCAGACACCACTTCTTGAAGAAGGCCGCCACATCGCGGTTGTAGCAGGCTGTCCTGATGAAGACCTGGGCATCGCCCGTCCAGCCCAGCCGCTCGTCACGCT
>CAZMGQ010000197.1:0-1529 GCA_964565855.1 uncultured Lentisphaerales bacterium
CTGGCTCAGGGGCTGTCTCGGCTTCGGTTTCCGTTGCCGCCTGAGCTTCTTCAACCTGTGCTTCAACAGCTGCGGCTGCTTCTGTTGCAACAGCTTCGACTTCTGCCGTGGCCTCAGTGGCATCGACATCCATCGAATCCAGCAGAGCGGCTACCTGCTCGCTGTCCATTTCTCCCGGAGCAGCGGCGGCCGGTGTGGCCGGAACCGTAGCAGTCTTGGGCGGCAGGCGATCAATCACCGAGCGGGCCCGGGCACTGCGTCGCGGCAGGGCCACGATCAGGGTGGTGTTAGCCAGAAATAGAACAGCCAGCACAACGGTGGCACGGGTCAGGACGTTGCCCATCTGGGCACCGAAGACGGCCTCAGCTCCGCCGCCGAAGCTCAACCCGGCACCCTGGCCTTTGGAGCGTTGCAGCAGCACGATGCCGATCAGCAAAAAGCAGACGATGGCTTCGAAGACCATCAAAAGACGTAGCACGATTTCCATTCCGGTTTCTCCGTGTGTTTTCTATCCAGACAGTGAATGAGCGGGCTTTATCAGCCGGCGGCAGCAGCGATCAGTGCCGTAAAGTCGGCGGCTTTGAGAGCGGCGCCACCGATGAGGCCGCCGTCGATATCGGGCTGGGCCAGCAGTCCGGCCGCGTTGGTCGGGTTCATGCTGCCGCCATAGAGGATACGGGTGGCTCCGGCCACTGCATCGCTGTACATTGCACCCAGCGTCTTGCGGATGGAGGCATGAACTTCCTGGGCCTGTTCGTCGGTGGCAACCTTGCCGGTGCCGATAGCCCAGACGGGCTCATAGGCGATCACGATCTGCTGCATTTCAGCTTCCGTGACGCCTTCGAGTCCATGGCGGACCTGACGTTCGACTACAGCCATGGTGCTGCCGTCTTCACGCTCAGCCAGAGTTTCGCCGACACAGACGATCACGGTCAGGCCTTCAGCCAGAGCAGCACGGGTACGCTGGTTGACGGTGGCATCGGTTTCGCCGAAATACTGGCGCCGTTCGCTATGACCGACCAGCACATGGGTAACCGGCAGGCTCTTGAGCATGGTGGCTGAAATTTCGCCGGTAAAAGCGCCGCTGGCGGCCCAGTGTACGTTCTGGGCACCGACTGCGATACCGGTGCCGGCAGCTTTGGCGACAACGGCAGCGAGGGTTGTAAAAGGTGGACAGACGACGACTTCCGGTGCATTGGCAGCCGGGGTGGACGGCATCGAAGCGGCAATAGCAGCTACCAGCTCGGCACCCTCGGCGGCGGTATTATTCATTTTCCAGTTACCGGCAATCATTTTGCGGCGTGTCATGTGTACTCCTTTAAGAACTCGGCAATTGATTCAAGACAAACCATCAGTATGACCTACAACGGCCTGTGAGTCAATCAGTCTGAGAAAAACTCGAAATCGCGGAAGTTGCCGTTTCATTTTCCGGCGCTTGTAGCTTTCCCTGAACAGACGGGAACGTCTGTTATACAGTTGCTCACAAGCACCCGCTGGGAAGAATGTAGGATAGGCATTCTTGCCTGTCC
>CAZMGQ010000197.1:1629-4791 GCA_964565855.1 uncultured Lentisphaerales bacterium
CAAGTGCAGTCCCGGTATCTGTTTCTGAACAGACAGGAATGTCTGTTATACAGTTGCTCACAAGCTCCCGTTGGGAAGAATGTAGGATAGGTATTCTTGCCTGTCCCAAGTGCAGTCCCGGTATCTGTTTCTGAACAGACAGGAATGTCTGTTATACAGTTCAATGCATGCCCCAGCCTTTCTGATGTGGCGGCTCACTACCGGTTCGCCTACAGAAAAACTGATGCATGCCTGTGTTCGGTTCGCGAGTATGCTCATCGTCCAGTTTTTTCAGAGGAGTGTGGCAGAGTGGGGACTCTGCCACACTTTGACTGCGGAATCCGATTTGTGGGCTGCAGGTACAGAGCCCTGCGATCCCGGTCAGTCGCGGATCTGGAGTTTGGCCTCGTCGGAGTTGGCTCGCAATTCGGGCGCATAAACCGCCTGAAGTATTGTCGGCAGGGCGCTGAAGCGTCCAGGAATTTCGGCGCGGACCCGATAGCTGGTGCTGTGGCGACCACGGGCGAGGCTGGTGAGGTTGAAGACCGTGCGGTTGTCGCGGAACTCGACGTACGAGCGCAGCCCGCGGCTGATGTAGCCGCTGCGCACTTCGACGGCTTCACAGCCGGCGGGACGCATATCCTCGATGGCGAGATATTCGTAGTCGTTCTTGCTCTCGACAATCAGTTCGATCTCCAACAGCTCGCCGCTCCTGATCAGCTCGTCACCCTTGAGCAGTTCACGCTCGACGTGTTCGCGATCCTGCTTGACGCTCTCGCCCCGCGCACCGCGTCCGCTGCCGGCTTTGGTGGTTTCCTTGAGCCGGTAGATGCGCCGCTCGACCTTCACCTCCAGCCCGGTGGCTGTGATCGGGTCTTCGAGCGTGAAGTTGGTCAGATAGGCGTTGAAGTAGAGCGGACCTTCACCGATGCGTGTAATCTCGAGACGATGTTCGCCGTCCGTCAGGTCAGCGCCCTCGACGACGAAGGCGTTGTCGAAGTCGAACAGGCGTTCGGGCGTGATCTCAACCGTCTTGTGCAAAACGCCGTCGAGCCGAACTTCGACCTGCATGGTGTGGCCGCCTTCGCCGGTCAGGCGCAGGTATTCGGCCAGGGCCTCCAGGCAGAGAGCCGTGTCGCGGGTCGAGTTCCAGTAGGTGGCATGACGGCGGTTGTTGAGCAGGTACTTGACCAGTCCGGCCGTGGCGCTGCTCTGAGGCTGAGTCTTGAGCAGCAGCCGCAGACCGGTAGCCTGGGCTTCGATATCGTTGCCATACCAGAACCACCAGTAGCCCCGGTTGCCCAGTTCAAACCAGGCGCTCTGGTTCTCGGCATCTTCTTTCAGGAACTGGAGACAGTTGCGGGCCAGCATGTCGCGCCGGTTGTTGTCCTTGAGTCGGTCGAAGGTCAGGCCCAGCAGTGCCTTGCCATAAAAAGTGAGGTTGTTGCGTCCCTCGTAGAGTCGATCCAGCATGCGCTGGTCGGCAAAGCCTTCCTGCGCCAGCACCAGCGCCACGAGAGCATCGAGGCTATCGGGACGATGTGCTTTATTTTCGACCAGATCTTTGGTGCGCTTCTCCTGATAGTTGCGCAGCCAACGGGTACCACGGGCGAGCATATCATCCGGTATGTCCACGCCGGATTCGCGCGCCAGCAAGAGACCCCGCACCATGGTCGCAGTCATGTGGGCCGACGAATTTTCGCCGAAGCCCGAGTACCAGCCCCAGCCGCCATCCGAGAGCTGCATGTGAGCCAGCCTTGCGATACCGTCGCCCACGATCCGGTCCAGTTCACCTTCGTCGAAGACCGGGTTGTTCATGAGCCGCTGCCATTCGGCGATACGCTGACGGTCATCGCCCAGTTCCTGTGGATTGAGGTTGGTCAGACGGTGTCTGGTATCGGCCAGGCTGATGCCCAGTTCGGTCAGGGTATGACGTGCCTGAACGGCCGGCAGGAAACGGTTGAGAGTCTGTTCGGTACTGCCCTCGGGTCTGCCGACCAGCCAGGGCATGGCATCCAGCATCGCTCCGGCCAGGGTGGGGGACCAGCGTACCTCGAAGCGCGTCTGTTCGGCGCGCCGCTCAGCCGGCACGCGGAAATCGACTGTGGCAGAGTCCCGACCCTGACCCGCAGCGGGCGGGCGCAGGACACCGCTCCAGGCCTCGGTCTTCAACATGCCATGCACCTGCACCGGGAAGCTGCGCTGCATGGCGTCCGACTCGGTGGCTGTGAGGGCCTTCATGCGGACCAGCAGCGTGCCCGGTTCGAGTACCTTGATGCGCCAATCGACACGCTTTTCGCCCTGAGGCGCTACTTCGAGCGTCTGGGTAGCGTCGCCCAGCAGCAGTTCGACGGCGGCACCGTCGCTGCCCTCCAGCTCCAGCACGGCCTGCACATTCTGGGCATCTTCCAGATAGTTGTGGACGATGCCCGAGAGGACGACCTCATCGCTCTGGGTGAAGAAGCGCGGAGCCTGCAGGCGCACCATCAGGTTTTTGGCTGTGACGATTTCGCCGGCACCTTCGCCGACGCGCATGGCCGGAGCCATGGCCCAGGCGCGGGTTTTCCAGCCGGTGAGGTCGTCCGGCATCTTGAAAGTGGCGCGATAGACGCCGGGTTCGCCGGTCGGTTTGAGGTTTGGCGACCAGAAGGCCGTATCGGCAAACTCGCTGCGGATAGTCGGCTCGGCCATTTCGGCGGCCGGTGCCCCGGCGGCGGGAGCTTCGGCTACCATCATGTCGGCGACTATCGGAGCAGCGGCTGGCATGGCACCGCCCAGAGCGACGGCACCGGCACCTCGCATCCGGCCCATGGGAGCAGCCATGGCTCGCATAGGCATTTCATTGCGGACTTCGCCAAAAGGATCGTCCGCAATGCCGGCACCAAACAGGCCGATAGCTGTCATGGGGATTTCATTCCTGAGCCGAAATTCCCCGCCGTGCCGGTTGAGGGTATGGGTGATGCGCGGCTGGTGCTGGCGACGCCACTTCCAGAAGAAGTCGCGCATGTTGGAGACGTTGGAGCCGCCCGAAACATATTCGACCGCCTTGTCATAAACCGTCAGAACGACGCTGCCGTCGCAGGGTTCGCCCGCGAGGTCGGTCAGCTTGACCGTGACGCCGGTTTCGGCACCGGGCAGAACCTTTTCGGCATCGGGTGTGACGGCGACATTGACCACCTTGTC
>CAZMGQ010000198.1:0-4784 GCA_964565855.1 uncultured Lentisphaerales bacterium
AAAGAGATTAGGAAGGTGAAAGAAAAAGAGGGAGAACTCCGCACTCTCAAGTTAATAACCATTCGCGTTCATTCGCGGTTTCTCCCTCCGCGCTCTCCGCATCTCCGCGAGGTATTAAACATCAACTCCCTCTCCGCGAGGCCAAATACCCAACACCCAATACCTACATGCCTTCCGCTTCCGGCCTCTTTACCCTGTCGGGTGTTTCCGGCTTTGCCTCCGGCGGGACAAACCCGGCATCCGTTTGTTTATGTGGTTCCCCGGCTGCTACCGATTCCTCTGCCAGCTCCTCTCCCGGTTCATCAAAGGCAGCCAGCATGGCATCGAAATCATCAGCGTCATCACGCTCACGGCGACGTCCGGCGCTCTCCAGCTCGCGCGAAGCATCTACCCGACCTTCGGCCTGTTCCACCCGGTCTTCAATCTCATCGACAACCCGGTCGATCTGCTCTTCCTTGATGCCCGACAGTTCGTAAGCCACGATCTCCTGTATCCTTCCCTGAGTCTGGATCAGGATGCGCTCGTTTTCCAGCAGTACTTTCAGCTCTTTCTCACGCGTGCTGTAGGTGGCCATGAGATTGCCCAGCTCGGCCTTGAGCACCCTTTTGCGCATCGGTGAGGCAGTCTCATATCTGCGCTTCTTCTCGACGATAACCGCATACAGTTTCTCCAGCTCAGCGGAAACCTCGGCCCGTCTGGCAGCATTGGTTGCTACCGACTCGGCCATGCCCTGCAACATGCCCTCGGGGGAGCGATCCTTGTGAATCTTGCGGTAGAGACTGGCTGTTCGCGAGCCGAGCCCTTTGATCAGCTCCAGTCCCCGCCCCATGATGCGGCGCAGGGCGGCCGGATCGGCTTTGGCGATTTTGGCGGTATTTTCTTTTCTTGCATCATTCATGGGAGCCTCATCATCCTCGGGTTCAGTGGGTATCACCTGCACCTCTCCAGGCGTATCGGGAATTGTGCCGGGGTCTAGATCTATTTTGCGTGTCAGGGTGCTGCCTGGCGGTGTCATTACCGTGCCACCATGCTCGGGGCAACGACCGTCGCCGCGTCCCCAACAGGTGGCACAGAAGCGCGACTCACAACCATCATGGCTGCAGGAGCCAGCTACAGCATAGGTGTTTGGCAGAGTTTTACCACAGGCGGCACATTTGAGGCTCATTGAACCTTCTCCTCTCAACGCACTCTTCCGGTGGCTCGCGTAAAGGCACGCAACATACGGCCAACCACAATCAGAAGTAGCAGCGCCCCGGCAACAATGGCGATTTCCTTCCGGTATTTCACAATCACGGTCCAGGGGCCGGTAACTATTTCCCAGGGCACCTTGGCCGTTCCGATATGGCTCCAGAGTATCTCGCCGCTGGCACGATCGGAGATCGAAAGCTGCAAGTCGGCATAACAGTGACCGGAAGTTGACAATAGCCTTTCAACTTCCACTTCGTTCCAAAGGCCACGCAACGAACCGGTCAGAATGGCATCCGCCAGCTCGGGTTTGTCGATCAGCAGGGCACGTGCTTCGCCCCGCGTGCTTACTCCCGCCTCGACCGGACTGATCTCGGTGCCTGAAAAAGCGACTTCGACAATACCTTCCATATAACCGTTGATATCTCCGGCCAGCGGCAAACGCATGACCTTGCGGACATTTGTCAGCTTGGGCGAAGACTGGAGCGATGCGGCTATCGGTTCCATCAGTCCCTGCAGTACTGTGCGCGAGTTTGCATCGAGGTCAACAATGCCATCGATTTTAGGACCGAAATAGGCACGTTCGATGAAGGTGCCGCCCCAGAGGTGCTGCATCGTTTCCAGCTCGCTGATATGCAGCTCCAGCTCGGCATAGGCTCGGTTGTTCTGCGACTCGACCGAACGGACAATGCCGTACATCAACAGACGGGTCTGCTTCAATTTGCCGAAATCCAGCTTCGTGGAAGTGTCGAGCAGGTCTCCCTTGCGCACTGTCTGTTCGAGCGTACGCATGACCTCGTCGAAGAAGGGTTCTTCCGTCCGTTCGACATAGCGCAGACCGGCGGCAGTGATGATTGTACGCAACTCCCCCATAATGGTGCTTTCCCAGCGGCCCGCCTGGGGCATCCAGATCGATACACCCTGATCTGCCGGCAGGTTGGCTTCGGCAAGGCTGGTGCCTGCCTTGCCGATGGCTACGCGCAGGGTCTGACGGGCTTCGCTATCGGTCGTCTGAGCCTGGGCCGCCCAGACGATGCTGCACAAGACACCCAGTACAAAGAAACGTGTGAGACAGTTTGTTTTCATGACTACTCCTGCGAATTTGAGGTTATTGCTTGAGATTGAGTTCCGCAACGTTGGCAAGGCGGATTACGATGCCTTCAGGAACTCTGTCGGGAAAATAGACGATGCGGAAGAGGTATGTCCGCCCCGACACATCACCCGGCAGATGGGTACAGGAGACGACACCGTCGAGATTGGAGACGATTCTGACAAATTTGGACACATAGGCGGCATCATCCCGCCGTATCCAGGGACGTTTTACTTCCATGGTTACGGCAGTCAGTCCGACAGCACTCGGAGTCAGGGCTCCGGCAATCCAATCTGTTACCAGCGGACTCAAAAAGGTGGCGAGAGCTTCGACAGCCTCGGTCTCGCCCAAGGTTCGCGGGCCTTCACTCGCAAAGCTGTTGCGGGCGAGCAGTTTTTTATCAAAGAGCCGGATAATTTCGGCATCGGCCTGACCATTGTAGCGGATAAAGTTGCCACTCTTGTCGAACAGCCTGGCTTCGGTTTCTACCCGCACCCCGACATCTGCACCGCGTTCAGACAGCACATAGCCAGCCGCAGCCATTTTGCCGCTGACGTCATTGTGGATGCGGGACGATAGTACTTTTCCAACCGCATAATTGTCTGAAGTGACGGTTGTCAGGCTGGTTTGCAGTTGGGTATTGGAAACCTTACCGACAGTGAAGGGTTCGCCGGCATCAGTTACACCACCGGGTGGCGGTTTGATCACGGTCGAACAACCGCTCACCAACAGCATCAGAGTGCCGCTGATCATTACCCGGCACAGGTGCTGCCACAGTTTCTTTTCTCGCTTGTCACTCATCTCTGACTCTCCTTACTGGCATTGATTTTGAGTATTTCTACAGTTTGCCCGGACAGTCTCAGTGACTGTCCCGGGATCAGCCATTGGCAGTGCGCACCGCAGCGCAGCATGAATGCCTCGCCACGGCGGCAGAGGCAGGTGCCGCTGAACTCGGGCCAGACTCCGCCCAAATCCATCTGTGTCCAGACCACGGCACAGGCGGGACTTTGCCAGAGTCCTGCACTCGCGTCCCGCTTACGCTTCAAAACAAGGTTGGCCGGAGCAGCCGGCAGATGCTTGGCAAAGTTGTATGTACAGGCAGAGTTCTGCCTGTTGCTGCTGATCAGCCCCTCAAAGACAACAGGACTGAAAGGACCTGCCAGCCCAATCTGAAACGGCTTGTCCAGCGGCAGGGGTTCCCTGCCACCACTGGCAAGCTGCCGCCCGTTGAGAAAAGTACCACAGGCACTGGGTTTCCGTTGTTTTTCTATCGGATTCCAGGCCATGTCCAGCAGTAGCAAGGTGGTGCCCGCAAACTCAATCCGGGCATGAAAGCGACTGATCATGCGGCTGAGATCCCTGTTGAGAGTCCCATCTTGGTCGTACACTCTCGCCATGATATCACATTCGCGATTGCGCCCGATCTGTAGTGCGGGTGCATCCAGCAACATCAGCTCCCTCTGACCATGGCGCAGCAGGAGACGGTTTGCCAGGGCTACGGCCGGAGGATCATTCGGGTTGCTGCTGGCGTTCACCCTGTCGGTCAGTCGGTGCAATTTCAACACCAGCCAGCGTGCGGGCATATCGGCCAACTGCAATTCCGCCGCACTGCCCCGGTACTGATTTAGTTTCCCCAATGCGTCGAGGTCCAAGCTGTTGCTGATCTCGGCATCGGCCGCATGGCCCTGCTGGAGGTTGTTCTGGACCGAGATATTGATATCCCTGATCGCCGTAGCCCCATCCGTATTGGCTCTGTGTACCGTCTGGGTCAGCTTGCAACCGTACCAGTAATGCTCACCATTCAGGCGATACCCGATCTGTACCAGGAAGGTGACAAAGCCCTGTAGCCCGTGGTCAGGACAAAACCCCAGTGGCAGATCGATCTGTTCGCGACGGTTCAGATGCCAGGGATTTTCATCACGGGCTATAATCCTGTTTTTGTGCAGGACTTCGATGCAGAGATCTGATATTCCCTCACCGTTCGGGGAAACCTGAAAATGAAAGGGCATCTCGCAACCGGCGATAAAAATGCTGGAAGCATTGAAACGCACCTGCAGCGAGCTGCCGTTCCCATTGCCGACCGGCGTGAGGTCAGAAAAGTCAGGAGTCTCTATCGTTTCTTGTAGAACCGGCTCCAACGCCTCTGGCAACTCACTTCCCACCGGAGACTCTACGTCTCTTGCTGAAGAGTCTTTGTCTATAACATCTTCCCGTTGCGGACTCGCAGCATTGCTGTCTGCCGAAGATGGACTCAGACCATCTTCTTGCCTCCGCAACCTGTCCTGCATCTCTTTCAGCTTGGCTTCCAGCAAAAGAATTACTTCATCAGCCGTCTGCTCATCAGCCGTCTGCTCATCAGCCTGCGATCTGACGGGCTCAACATCTGCCGAATCTGGTTCTAAAGCCTGAGCAACTGCAACCGGCGCAGAAGATTGGTCTATCTCCGCAGCACAATGGAGACAGAATCTCCCCAGTTCATCAGGGGCGATGCGCCGGTTGCATTCAGGAC
>CAZMGQ010000199.1:0-4765 GCA_964565855.1 uncultured Lentisphaerales bacterium
GTTTTCATGGACTTCCATTTCCTTGAACTAAAAGAAGTGCGCCATCTTAGCGTTTGTCGGGAGACAAGTCAACATCAGATTAAACTTGCCTTGACGCGCTGCTCCGGGATGCCCGATAACGGCGGACGAGGGCGTTGGTGGAGGAGTCGTGCGCCGGCTCCTGCGCGGGGGGGGCGACGAGGTCGTCGTAGAGTCTGGTCGCCAGTACCTTGCCCAGCTCCACGCCCCACTGGTCGAATGAGAAGACGTTCCAGATCACGCCCTGTACAAAGACCTTGTGTTCGTAGAGTGCGATCAGGGATCCGAAGGTGGCGGGCGTCAGCTCTTCGGCCAGCAGAGTGTTGGAGGGGCGGTTGCCGCTGAAAACCTTGTGCGGCACTAGATTCTCAGCCGTGCCTTCGGCCCGGACTTCGTCGGCAGTCTTGCCGAATGCCAGCGCCTGGGTCTGGGCGAAGAAGTTGGCCATCAGCAGGTCGTGGTGTTTTCCGAGCTGGTTGTGCGAGCGGCAGAAGCCGATGAAGTCAGCCGGAATCAGTTTGGTGCCCTGGTGGATCAGTTGATAAAAGGCATGCTGGCCGTTGGTGCCGGGTTCACCCCAGACGATCGGGCCGGTCTGGTAGTTGACCCGCTGCCCCTGCTTGTCAACCGACTTGCCGTTGCTCTCCATATCTAGCTGCTGCAGGTAGGCCGGCAGACGCGCGAGATACTGGTCGTACGGCAGCACGGCGTAGGACGAGGCCTGGTGGATGTTGTTGTAGAGGATGCCCAGCAACCCCAGCACGACCGGCATATTCTGCTCCAGCGGGGCTGTGGCAAAGTGGCGGTCCATGGCGTGAAATCCGTCGAGCATCTGGAAGAAGTTTTCCGGACCGATGGATATCATCAGGGGCAGCCCGATGGCCGAGGTCAGTGAGTAGCGTCCACCGACCCAGTCCCAGAACTCGAACATGTTGGCGGTATCGATCCCGAAAGCGGCGACCTCGCTGCTGTTGGTCGAGACGGCGACAAAGTGGCTGGCGGTGGCGGCGGAGTCCTTCAGGCCGTCCAGCAGCCAGTCGCGCGCCGATATGGCGTTGGTCATGGTCTCGATGGTGGTGAAGGTTTTGGAGGCCACGATGAAAAGCGTTTCGGCCGGATCGAGGTCGCGTGTGGCTTCGGCGAAATGGGTCGCATCCACGTTAGAGATGAAGCGCATGTTGAGGCTGCGCGCGGCATAGGGACGGAGAGCCTCTGTCGCCATCACCGGACCGAGGTCGGAGCCTCCGATACCGATATTGATGAGGTTGCGGATGCGGCTGCCGGTGAAACCGCGCCATTCGCCGCTGCGGATACGGTTTGCAAAGGCGGCCATCTTGTCGAGCACAGCGTTCACATCGGGCATCACATCGCGCCCATCGACCAGTACCGGCTGGTTCGAACGGTTGCGCAGGGCGGTGTGCAGCACGGCGCGGTTTTCGGTGCCGTTGATCGGACGTCCCTCAAACATGTCCTGCACCGCACTTTCGAGCTTCATGGCCCGGGCCAGACTGAAAAGGCTCGCCATGACCGTATCATCGGCCAGATTTTTGGAATAATCCAGCAGCCAGCCGGCCGCTTCGAGGCTCATCCCGGCGGCCCGCTGCGGATCGGCGGCGAAGAGTGAGCGTAGCGACTTGTCACCCAGGCCTGCCACGGCAGACTGCACTTCTTTCCATTCTTTTGCGGCCAATTTCATCATGCTCTCCAGTCCAGCTCCAAAGTGTCGTCAAAAAGCTGGCGATTTTGCCATTTCCCGGCGCTTACCGCAACTGTCTTTCGAGCCAGTCGAGTATCACATCGGCCACCTCGGATTTGGCCAGCAATGGCAGGTGGCTTGGCGGAGCATCGGGAGTGAGCAGTGAGACCCGGTTGGTATCGACTCCGAAGCCCGCATCAGTCGCCGAAACATCGTTGGCGACAATCATGTCGAGCCCCTTGTGGACCAGCTTGTCCGTTGCGTTGGCGATCAGGTCGTCGGTTTCGGCGGCAAAACCGATAAAGATACGGTTGTCCTTCAGGGGTGCAATGGTACTGAGAATATCAGGATTGGGGACCAGCTCAATGGTGGGTTGCATGGTGCTTTTCTTGAGCTTGTCCGTTGCAATCTCGCGCGGTCGCCAGTCGGCCACGGCGGCACACATGATCAGGGCATCACACTCAGGCAGGCAGCGTTCGACGGCTGCGAGCATGTCCAGCGCCGAGACGACGGAAACCAGCTCGACCGATGCCGGCGGGGGCAGCGAGACGGGGCCCGAGACGAGCGTCACCCGATGCTTGCGTCTGGCAGCCTGCTGCGCAATGGCATAGCCCATTTTGCCGCTCGAACGGTTGCTGATGAAGCGGACCGGGTCGAGGTGTTCACGGGTGGGGCCGGCAGTAACCAGGATATGCATGGGTGGTCTCAGGGCTCGCTCTACTTCATTAATTAAGCAGACCTGCTTTTGATGCGGCGCAGCTTGCCGGCGTTGGCGACCCGCTGGGCCGGCGACATGCGATCCACCAGCAACACGCCCTTGAGATGGTCGATCTCATGCTGGACGGCGCGTGCCAGGAGACCATGGGCGGTATATTCGTGGCGTTCTCCATCGAGATCGGTACATTGGAAAGTCACCGACTTGGCACGGGTAATTTCGATATAGAGATTCGGAAAACTGAGGCACCCTTCGGGGCGGCGGATCTGTCCCTCGTCCTGCAAAATCTCGGGGTTAATCATGATGAGCGGCATCGGGATGGGGCTGTTGAGTTCGAGACAGTCTTCGTCCTCCATATCGACCGGCACATCGATGACGGCGATGCTCTCGGTACGACCAACCTGTTCGGCGGCCAGGCCGAGACCCCGGGCGTCGTACATGGTCTTGAGCATTGTCTCAACCAGTTCGCGCACTTCGGGTGTTACTGATTCGACCGGCTTGGCAGGCTCTTTTAGAATTTCATTTCCATAGGTGACAATTGGCAGGATCACGGTATTTTCCTTCACATTACAGCGGCACGACCACATGTCGCACCGGAATGTCAGACGATTTGCGTCCGAATTATACGCCAAGAGGCAAGCGAGGGCAAACTTGCTGAATCACAAGTTTTGTATATACCGGTCTATATACCGGTATAGCAATCAACTGTTGCGGATTGTCGTCTCGCTTTTTATCACTTACCAGAGGGTGTCACAGTATGGATACGCCAATATGCGCTCATCAGCGGTAAGCAGTGTTGCCTGTTCAAGACGTGCCGTTGCAACAATGATCTGATCAGCAGGGTCACTGTGAAACGGAGCCGGGAGTTGTGTTGAGCAGCTTGCCACTTCCAGAGTTAAAGGCACCATTCTGAACTTCGGCATTTTTATCGCCTCATGTAACCAGCACAAAGTCTCACATGAGATACCGAGTCTTCCCTTTTCAACCAGTTTGGCAAACTCCCACGCCGAGATGGCTGACACCAGCAGTTCGTCATAGTTCTCCGGTGTCGCTATCAACTGGCGCACTTGTTCCGGGAGCCGTCCGGGCTGCATGTGCCACCAGATCCAGGTATGAGTATCGAGCAGATACTTCACTGGTTTGCCTCCCAGTCGGTATCATCCAGCGGAGTAATCAGATCTTTCTCAAAAAGCAGTACCCCTGCGAGTTTACCCGGGATATGACTCTCCTCTGCCTCGACATAGGGGATGAGACGTGCCACAGGCTTACCCCGCTTGGTGATCACGATGGAGTCCTGCGACTCAGCAACATCGGCAATCAGTTTCAGAGCCTTGGCCTTGAATTTGGTAATTGCAATTGTAGTCATAACTGTAGCTCCTTAAAAGATATCCCTAAGGTAGTCATTTCAAATGACCATGTCAATCACTCTCTTCCTCATATTTCTTCTCCTGCCACTCTCTACTACTGCTCGCCCGATATTTGCCCACACCCCTTGCCACCTCAAGCTCCACGCTCCAAAGGCACTAAAGAAGTAATCCAATTATTACCCCCCAATCTCCCTGTTGTCGGCTTTCTCTCTTTTTTCTACTCGCCTTTCCCTCCTTTAAGGCTCACTTTGTTTCATATCCGCATCAGTTGAGGAATATGGTTGAAGTGGCTATCCCTCGTTGCAAGCAAAGCGTTATGCTGAATGACAAGAGCGGCAATCCAGAGGTCATGCGTCGGGATCGGGGTACCCTGGTGTCGCATCTGCGCATAAAGACCGGCATACAGATTAATAGTTGCTTCATCAGGATAGGCTGCCTTCACACGTGGTGATGCCATAAAACTCCGCAACACCTCCACGTTTTTGCCTCCTTGAGTACCGTATTGAAAACTTGCATGTAGTTCGGCAATAACCACAAAGGGGAGCAGGAGAGTGTTCGCACGCTGAACAATGGCTACTGCATCCGGCTCATTGCGACAGAAATCAATATAACGATTTGTATCAAGAACCACACGCATTACCAGATCTCCTGATCAATTTGGCGCATGGAATCGAGGGCTTCGTCAACCTCATGACTCTCCTGCCAGGTTCCGGCCAGTTCATCAAGATCGTGGTGCAGCTCGTTATCATCCCCGAGATTCAGGCCTATGGTCAACGCATCGAGTAAAACAGAGTTGATACTTACGCCACGCTCACGCGCCTGCTGACGCACAGCTTGATCCAGCTTTGGTTTTACCCCTCTAATTGTATGCTGTGTCGTTTTCATGCCTACATTATAGGCATATTTTGCATGCACAGTCAATATCTTGACGGATCAAAACGCAGCGGCGTTTTTATGGCTGCAGGTGAC
>CAZMGQ010000200.1:0-4752 GCA_964565855.1 uncultured Lentisphaerales bacterium
CGAGGCTGACCACACCACCGGCCAGAGTGCCACGGGCACTGGCACCATAGACGTTGAGGCGGGGGTAATAGTTGCGCTCGCTGACGGGGTTGAAGCCTTCGGGGCTCTTCCAGTAGCCATGGTAGGCATAGGCGGCCACCTCATAGCCCTGGACCATCCGCCGCACGCGCAGGGCAATCTCATCATTGCGAAACCAGCGGGCGCGACGTTCGGGATCGGCAATGGCATCACGGCCGGCGCGACGTCCGAGCAGCGGATTCCAGTAGGAAATCCGGTCGCCGGAGATGTAGCGGTCGGAATCGAACGCCGGGGTATAGACGATATCCGCATCGACCCAGTCCGAAAAGAGTGAGAGCATCATGGCATCGGAGGGGGCCTTGAGGTAATCGGTATCGCGACCGGAAAAGAAAGAGTTCCAGTCTTTGGGGAAGAGGTCGTTGATGAAGAGCAGATCACCGACGCCCCAGGTCAGAATCTGGCGACCGACCTTGATATCGGCAAATTCGAATGGCGAAAGGGTGACGTTGGCTTCGCGCAGGTCGATCAGTCCCAGGCCCTGCTCGAGGTCGGTACGTGAGGAATTGATGATACGGTCGTAGATGAAGTCGGCCCGCACGGCGAAGGTGGCGTGATCGGTGAAGGTCTCGTTGAAGAGCTGCAAGCGCATTTCACCGAGTGAGGCATCACGTTCGTGTCGGTCGGACTGGGTCCGTACACCGGCCCGCATGTCGAAAAAACCGTTCAATTCTACCCCACCCAGATCAAAGGCAGCGGATGAAAGTGCGGTGGTCAAAAGCAATAGTATCGTAAATTTTGAAGTCATGGGCATATCCATAAGCGGTGGTGGGAGTTCGGTAGGGACGGATCGCCGAGCCGTCCGCGGCGGTTCCGCCTTCGCGCAAGGCTACGGCGCGACTGGTTCCGGCGAAACCACCCTACCTCTTGGAATTGGCGCGGCGGTTTCGGAGAAACACGCCCTACCTTATCAGTCAACCGCTTCACGCGGCGGACGCCGCAGGAAACGCTGTAAAGATGCGGTCTTTGAGTCCGAGGTTGTACTTGACGTTGCTGAAGGTGTTGACAGTTGAGCTGCCGTTGACCAGATCACTGGCGGTCGAGACCATAATCGTCGGGAAGCCGTCGATCTCCTCGACCTTCTCGGCTACGACAGTACGGTAGAGCTTGCCGTTGGCATCGTAGTATTCGGAACGCATCGGAAGGTAGGTCTTCTTGTCGAGCCAGACCTTGTATTCGGCAAACTCGACCGTGCCGGGGGCGACGGGCTTGTTGAGCAGGATATAGTGTTCGTCGGTCGTCTCGATCAGCTCGTGGGTATCGTCCTTGAGGCTGCGCCCGGAGACATCTTCGTAGAAGAAATCGGAGCCGACAAAGCTCGTGCGCTTGTCGCCGGGGGCGATGCGGCGCTCGAGGTTGAGGGCCGGAAGGAAGAGCCAGCGATCGTCGTCGCCCTGGTCTTTTTTCCAGACGAGAAAGGCCATGCGCCGCACATCGGCCGGGGCCTTGAAGTACACGTAGTACTTCTGGTCGGCACCGTCGTTGAGGCGCAGGATCGTCATCGAACGCGAGCGGGTGCCGCCCTGGTTGTCGCGGATAGTCATCTCGACCTCCGAGCGACCATCCTTGCCGGCATAGTAGAAAGCCTGATTGGCCTTCTCCATCAGTTCGTCGCCGGTAAGGGCTTTGTCATCGGCATGCAGGGTGAGGGCCGCCAGTGCGGCGGCGGCGAAAGCAATGTATTTCTTTTTCATTATTTGTCTCCTGACTGATTGGCTTCGTCAGCCTTGGGGGAATTGGTGGGGAAGGCGCGGCGTTCGAAGAGTGAGAGCAGCGCCGGCAGAATCAGCAGCGTGGCGATCCAGGAGAGGATCATGATGGCTGCCAGGAAGAATCCGACTGTACGATAAGGCACCAGCGGCGCCAGCAGCAGCGGCGTAAAGCCGAGGGCAATCGTGACTGCGTTGCGGCTGATGGCCATGGCCGGCACACGGAACATGATCGGCAGGGCTTCCATCCAGCTTCCGCGTTCGGCCACTTCCTGACGGGCACGCTGGAGGAAGTGGATGGCAAAGTCCACACTCATGCCGAGCGTCAGGGCCGAGAGAACGGCGATCGGCATGTCGTAATCCTTGCCAACCCAGCCGATCAGGCCGTAGCTGACGAGGATCGTGACGCTGAGCGGGATCATCGAGAGGAAACCGAACAGCACCGAACGGTAGAGAACGACCATCATCACAAAGACAATCGCAAAGCTGCTCGCGAGCGAACTGAACATGCCGGTGACCATCTTGTCCTGCCAGACAACATTCAGGTAGGTCATGCCCGACCAGGTGCAGATCAGCGGAATCGGCGGCGGATTGGCAGCGACAAATTCATCGACTGCCTTCTCGACGGCTTCCATATCGACATTGTCACCACTCTTGAGCTGCACCCAGAGGTTGGCCTCCTGGTAGTCGCGGGTGATCATGTGGAAGAGGAAGTCGCGGCGCTTCATGCCTTCGAGCTGGGTGAAGACCTGGCCGACAGCGGCAGCCGTATCCGGGATGCTGCGGTTAGCTTCGTTGCGGGCCGCATAGGCGGCACGTTCCTCGTCGCTGGCATCGGAGGGCGCCTCGACATAGCTCAGCTCGTAGGCTCCCTTGACCAGGGCATCGACGGCCGACGAAGTCTTGCCGACGACCGGATTCTGGATCAGGAACTTCTGCATATCTTCGATATAGCCCAGCATTTCGGGCCGCTTGAAGAGCGGTGCCTCGAGTTCGGCCTGCTGTTCGAAGACAAAGTCGCGGAAGGAGAGTGCCGTGAAGGCATCACAGATTTCGAGTGCCGCATCCTGCAGCTCTTCCCCGGTGAGTTCCGCCGCAGTGGCGGCCAGACGTTCCTCGAAGACCTTGCGGGTGGCTTCGTCCACCTCACCCTCTTCGGCAATCTCAGCCAACAGCGAGGCTTGTGTCAGCCCTTCGGGTTCGAGGTAGTTAACGGCATCGGCCAGGGCGTTCCATCCGGCGACAGCGTCGGCATCGATGGCTTCGGCTTCGCGGATCAGGTCCACAAAACAGCGGTTGCTGTCGGCGGTGAAGGCATTGCGGTAGCGGGGCAGCAGGTCTTTCAAGAAGCCGACGAAGCGGGCCGTGGCGGCAGGCAGAGCCGTGCCGAAGCGTTCCTGCGCCGCTTCCATCATGATGGCGCCCTTGGTGAAGCAGTCAGCGGCGTCGGCCTGTTCGGCCTCGAAGGTCAGGTAGGCGGTATAGGTGCCGCCGAAGTGCTTGTTCAGTTCATCGTCCGCCACGCGGATCGGGTGTTTGGTAGTGAACCACTTGACCGGGTTGTCGTTGACTCGAATGCGCATGACACCGGCGATGGCGACGGCTGAAATGGCTGCGATCAGCAGAACACTGGTGCCCGGACGTTTTGCGGCGAGGAACCCCAGACGTTCGAGACCGCGCGTCATGGCATCGGGCTCTTCGTCTTCTTCGGAAGTGGCCGAACCGGCGACCTTTTCGAGCGATTTGGGCGAAACGGCCAGCATGATGTAGGCCGGAACGAGCAGCATCGTCAGCACCCAGGCGATGGCGACGCCGAAGGCGACATGCAGCCCGAAGACCTGGACCGGCGGTATCGGCGTGGTGGCCAGCGAGGCAAAACCCGCAAGGGTTGTCAGGCTCGTGTAGAGCATGGGCATGAAAAGAAAGCCCATGATGTGGCGGATGGTTTTGGCCTTGTCCCTGAACTGGTGATAATAGTCGTAGAACTGACTCAGAACGTGGACCGAGTCGGAGACGGCGATCGGGATCAGGAAAATCGCAATCATCGAACTCATGATATGGACATCGTAGCCGAGACCGATCAGGAGCCCCATGGCGAAAATCACGCTCAGGAAGGCCACCAGCATCGGGGCAATGATGAGCTGGATGCGCTTGAAGAAGTAGAGCAGCAGCAGGAAGATAACAAGAGCCGCCAGCGGGGCCGAGACAGCCATCTGGGTCAGCATCTGGACGCCGAAGGTATCCTGCGCCACCGGCTGGCCGGTGATCATCACCACATCATCGCCATCCCAGTCTTTGGTGAGTTCCTCGACGAGCTGCGACACGTTGTAGCTGTGGCTCTTGGTGACGATCGGGATATAGACGCAGATTGCCTGTTCGTCTTCGGCAACGAGGGTGCCGCTGTATAGCGGATTGGTCATGGCATCGTGACGGATGACAAGTGCCTCATCGCGCGTGGTGGGCGGCTGCTCCATCAGGTATTCCATCTTGAGCGAACCCAGCTCGGCCTGTTTGATGTTGTCAACGATGCTGGGGGCGATCATTTCGTGGCCGATAATGGCACTCGACCAGCCGCCCTCCTCGTCTTCGATAAAGAGATCGTTGGCGTTCTGGTTGAAGGCAACGCCGAGCACTCTCTCCCAGGTCTTTTCGGGCCGCAGATCCAATGAGACATCGGTCATTGTGCCATCGGCACCGCGACGCGTGACCACCGGGAAGCCGTCCTCGCCGCGTTTGAGACTCAGTAGCTCGCTCGTCAGGTCATAGATGCGGTTGAGAGTCGTGACGTTGAAGATACCGTCAGGGTTCTTGTCGTTGACCACGCCCACGATCACAAAGTCGTACAGGGCATAACGGGCTTTGACCTGTTCGTTATAGACCCGGATCGGCTCGGTTGGGGAGAGCATGTTTTCGGGGTCGTTGTCGAACTTGACCTTGGGAAACTGTACCAGGAAGCCGAGCGTTACCA
>CAZMGQ010000201.1:0-4747 GCA_964565855.1 uncultured Lentisphaerales bacterium
CAGGCATAGTCCAGCGTGCGATCCTAAAAGATGAGTCTTATGTGGTACTCGATGGCGAGACGATTCTGCTGTATACGGCTTCGATCGGTGATTTGCAGGCTGTTTTTCACGATTGTGACAGTCGAGCGGGGGATACAGCGGGTTCTTTCCGGCTGAGTCAAGTTTATGCGCCCTATGTATTGGCTGCGCTGAACGGGCTCGATGGTGTGGATATCGAGCAGCCGCCCGACTGGCGTACCCATGTGGCCCGGCAAAACCGGCAGGAACGTATCGAGCCGGTGGCACTCGGCGAACCGCTCGAAGGGATACTGCGTCCTTACCAGAAGGAAGGTGTGGCCTGGCTGCGTTTTCTTGAAGCCAACGGCGTCTGCGGCATTCTGGCCGATGAAATGGGGTTGGGGAAAACTTTGCAGACACTGGCCTGGCTGCAGCTCGAACGTTGCGACCCGGCACTGGAGGGACAGCCTGCGCTGGTGGTCTGTCCGACCAGTCTGGTGGAGAACTGGCGGCGCGAAGCCGGAAAGTTTGCCCCCGGCCTGAGAGTGCGGACCATGTCCGGGGCACGGCGGCACGAGCATTGGGACAGCCTGCCTGAGCATGATCTGGTGATTACCTCCTATGCGCTTCTGCGGCGCGATATCGAGCGTTATCGCGGACAGCCTTTCAGTTGCATGATCCTGGATGAGGCGCAGCACATCAAAAACCGTTCCACGCAGAATGCGCTGGCCGCCAAACAGATCCATGCCCGCCATCGTCTGGTGCTGACCGGCACTCCGATGGAAAACAGTGTGGCGGATCTCTGGTCGATCATGGATTTCCTGATGCCCGGCTATCTGGGTGATTACGAGACTTTCCGTGGCAACTATGAGCTGCCGATCGTGAACCTGCCCGGCGAGCCGGAAGCCGAGGATGCCCAGCGGCGGCTGCGTCACAAGCTGCACCCGTTCCTGCTGCGCCGCCGCAAACGTGATGTGGCGAAAGATCTGCCGCCCAAGATCGTCAAAGTTTCCTACTGTTCGATGACGCCCGACCAGCAGCAGATATACAACCAGTTGCTGCGGGCCTCGCAGGAACAGGTGAGCGGACTTGTGGGAGGGCAGGGTTTCAACCGTTCCCGCATCGAGATTCTGACGATCCTGATGCGTTTGCGACAGGTAGCTTGTCACCTGGGGATGCTCAAAAACGTGCCGGCAGCGCAAGCCAGTGAGGCACCTTCGGGAAAGCTCGAACACTTTTTCGAGTTGCTCGACCAGACGATCGACGGTGGACATCGGATGCTCGTGTTCAGCCAGTTTGTCACGATGCTGACCCTGTTGCGGGAGGAGCTGGAGGCGCGCGGGATTCCATACTGCTATCTCGACGGCTCGACCCCCGATCGACTGGAAGTCTGTACCAGATTTAACCGCGACTCCAGCATTCCGGTTTTCCTGATCAGTCTCAAGGCAGGGGGGACGGGGCTCAACCTGACCGGAGCCGATACTGTGGTACACTTTGACCCCTGGTGGAATCCGGCCGTCGAGGATCAGGCAACCGACCGGGCGCATCGGATCGGACAGACACGTACGGTCTATAGCTTGAAGCTGATTACCGAGGGCACTGTCGAGGAAAAGGTGCTTGAGTTGCAACGGCGCAAACAGGCCCTGATCGGTGCAACTGTTGAGGGGGATGAACAGACGATGTCCAAGCTGACCTGGTCTGACGTTCGTAACCTGCTCGACATCGGAGGCCCGGCGGGGTTATGATGCACTTCTCCAGTTTGGGAAACAATTTACGGGACAGGCAGGCAGGTACAAGTGATTGCAGTCGATCAGGTGAGTCGCCGCTTCGGCAGCCGCACAGCACTGGATGGCGTTACCTTTAACGTTGCAGCCGGTGAAAGTGTGATGGTTGTCGGTCGCAACGGCTCAGGCAAGAGCACGCTTTTCCGGGTGCTGTCGAGTTTTTTGCCGCCGAGTACCGGCTATGTGCGGGTGGCTGGTTACGACCCCCTGTACGAATCGCTCGAACTGCGCTCGGCCATCGGATACGTGCCTGAAAATGCGCCGCTCTCTCCCGACATGCGGACGACAGAATATCTGCGTTTTCGCGGTCGCCTGCGCGAGCTGCGTGGCCGCGCCCTGCGGACAAGGATCGAAGCCGTGGTGGAGGCCTGTCGGCTGGTGCCCCTGCGCCACCAACTGATCGGCACTCTTTCGCAGGGGCAGCGGATACAGGTTGCACTGGCCGATGCCCTGCTGCACGAGCCGCCGCTGCTTCTGCTGGATGATCCCCTGGCGGCACTCGACCCGGTGCAGCGTGGAGAGTTTGTGGCGATGTTGCGGCAAATCCGTGGCGAAAGTACCGTGCTGATTTCGACCAACTCCCCCGATGAGCTGGTGCCCCTCTGTTCCCGTTTGCTGCTGCTTTCAGCCGGTCGGCTGATTCGTGATGTCCCGACCGAGGGTCAGGCTGTGCGCCTGCAATCCAAAATTGCCGAGTGGCTGCGGGAACATGAGTCAGCCGCGATCGCCGGGACGAAAGGATCCAAATGAAAACTTTTGCCATCCTCTGGCGCCGCGATACCCTTGCCCTGCTGCGCAGCTCCCTGGCCTGGGGTCTGTTGGCGGTCTATGGTGCCTTCACCGGCCTGATGCTGATCGTCACGCTTTTTGCCGCCGAAGGCACTGTCCAGACTCTGGCAACAATTTTTACCCGGGTCGTGGTACTCAGTCTGCCGGGCTTTGCGGCCCTGGCCACGATGCGTGCTTTTGCCGAAGAGCGGCAGACCGGCACACTGGAAACGCTGCTCACGGCACCGGTGACCGACAGGACCGTTGTGATGGCCAGGTTCTGGTCGTCGCTGCTGCTACTGATACTGGCGCTGGCGGTGGCTACGGGCGGCTTTGTTTTCTACGTGGAGTCGGCCCTGCCACCACCGGCCTACAGCCGTACGGGGATTGCCGTGGCGATGGTGATGCTGCTGCTGCACGGGGCACTCTGGACAGCCGTGGGCATACTGGCGGCGCTCTGCAGCCGGCATCAGGCGATGGCTGCCGCTATCAGCCTGCTCTTTACCGTACCCCATGCCCTGATTGCCTCAGGCATTCTGCCTTTTGTCAGGACATCGAGCTACCTCGACTCGCTAAGCATCGGTCATACTGCACGGGGTATCATCGATTCGCGCCCGATCGTGCTCTGTCTGACCCTGCTGCCGCTGATCCTCTTTACGGCGGTCCGGGTGCTCGAATCACGTCGTTGGAAGCTCTGATACATGAACCCGCCCGATACCAAACAATCATCCTCCCGGCCCCCGCGGCGCAACCCGGCCAACATCGTGCGTCGGCGGCGTTTTGCCGGAGCCAACTCGGTTGTCGCCACTCTGCTGGCAGCGGCCTTGGCGGTGGTGATCAATGTAGGCAGTTCGCGTCTCTACCTGCGACTGCCGGTGGCGAGCCATCTGCATGGCACACTCTCGCACCGTACCCAGCAACTGCTGCGCCACACCGATGGTGATATCCGTCTGACCGCCTTTTTCGCCCAGCGGCACCCGCTCACCCAGCCGGTGCGGGCACTGTTGCAGGAGTTTACCGAGGCGGCCCGCACCATTCCCAATCTGCGGATCAAGGCTGTCGGTGTCGATCCCGTCCGTGATGTGATCGAGGCCGGTGAGATCGCGCGCAAATACGGTGCCCAGCCCAACAGTCTGATCGTCAGCAGCGAAAGCAATCACCGGGTGCTGACCGAGGAGGACTTGCTCAGCAATCCTGACTTCATTGATGAGGGCGAAATTGCCGGACACGACTTTACCGGTGAGGCGGCACTGGCATCGGCCATCTGGAATGCCACCCGGGCCCGTAATCCGATCATCTATTTCCTGACAGGCAACGGCGAGCATGATCCCTTTGACTATGACCAGCTTACCGGCTATTCGACTGCGGGACGCTACCTGCAGCAGGATGGATTTGAGCTGCGACAACTGACACTCGGCGAAGGGCAGCCAGTGCCGGATGACTGTGCCATTCTGATCGTTGCCGGACCACGGGCCGAGATCGGTCGCTCGGCAGCCGAACAGATCGACGTTTATATGACTACCGGTGGGCGCATGTTGCTGATGCTCGACAGTCTCGACGACCCCAACCTGCGACGCATGGTCGAAAACTGGGGCGTACGCTGCCATGCCCCGCTGGCCAAACCCGGTGCCCGCATCGGCATGGAGGCCAGCAACATCTACGGCGACCATCCGATTGCAAGAGGGTTGGCCCGGATCGAACTCGTTTTGCAGGCCCCTTGCCGCTTTGCCATCCTGCCCGACGCTGATGCCGGTGCCGGACATGCTGACAAGCCACATGCGACGCCACTGGTATTCATGGAACAATCGGGTCGTGTACGACCTGACGATGCTGACGATGAGGAAGCCCAGGCCCGCATCCTGGCGGTGGCGGCCGAGCGGGGGCTGGCCGGGGCCCGGGAAGGGGCCTCGCTGGCACGGATCGTGATTGTCGGGGATGCCCAGTTTGCCGCCAACTCGACCCTCAACGGCGGTTACGACGGCAACCGGGACTTCTTCATGTCAACCATCGACTGGCTGAGCGAGCAGGAGATGCTGATCGGCCGTATGCCGGTCACCTTCCGTGTTCTGCGGGCCGGCATTCCGGGGCGAAGCTGGCGGCGTATGGGATTGCTGGTGGTTGTGTTCTGGCCGGGCTGTGTCTGGCTGACCGGCACGGTGCTGACGTATCGCCGCCGCAGCGGTCAGCGTCAGTAGGTG
>CAZMGQ010000202.1:0-4746 GCA_964565855.1 uncultured Lentisphaerales bacterium
CCCAGCACCAGAGGTGGACGTGCAGCGGACGCACCGCAGGCTGCTCCTCCGCAGGCTGACTTGCCGCCACATGAGCTGGAGCTGGGAGAGTTCAGAATCGGGTTGATGTTCATCTGCCAGAAGAGACCGAGGTTTTCTTCCTTTTTGAACGACTGCAACGGCCCGCAGTTTTTTCCGACGACAAAGACCGTATCCAAAACAAACTGCGAGTTTTTGCAACTGCCGAACAGAATCAGTGAGCCAGGGGCGAGGTTTCGTAGCGTGGGGCTTTTCTGTCGGCAAAAGGAATAGCGGAAAGGGCCGTTGAAAACAAAAGGATCGGTGTTCATGCCGGAATCGTCCATTTGAGGGAAACTGGTCTTTATGATCCAGCCGGGAGCATTTTTGAAAGGCAATTCGCCACACTTGCAGGCAGTGGCAGGACCTTCCCACTCGCCCCAGAAGTTGAGCAATCCGTCACCTGTTTTTCCTTCTGCTGCCTGATATGTTCCTTTGCACTCAATAAAGCTGCGACAGTGGTGGTTGCCAGCATCAGTCTTTGTCCAGCACTTTGTGTAGCTTCCATCCGCTTGTTCATCGAATAGGCTGTTTTCATACTCGGGTCCGGGGTGGAGGAATTGCACAATGCGGAGGCTGAGGTTGTTGTCTTTTGCAACCATTCTGGACTTGGATACAGTTTTTTTTGAACTCATTCTTCACTCCTGTAGTTTGAGTGGCTAAAGCAGCTCGTGGAATCAGCACATTGCAAGCTGTCTTTACTTGCATGAGTATAGCGGAATGAACGGGGTTTTGTAAGGTCGGAGAAGTCGGACAGGTGACATTTGTTAACTTCGGACCAGCACATGGCTTTTGGAAAGAAATCAACCACAGATAGACACAGATAAACACGGATGGGGATGGGAGGGACGACTGTCACGTCGTCCTGGGCAAGGAAACATTTGCCTCTCCCTGGAAAAACTACTTCGGAAAAGATAAGGCCCGTCTTGGGAACCCCGAGCACTGGCTTGGGACAGGGGAACCTGTAATCTGGCAAACGAAACGCCAGTTTACGGTTGCGACAGGGCAGGAACTCTGCCACACAGCTCTTTTGATGGTGGGTGGGCGTCTTCTCGTGTCGCGCCGTAGCCTCTTAGCGAAGGCGGTCGAACTGCAATGGATAATACCTGTGTTCGGCTTAACACCGGTTCCTCTTCAGGACAACTTCATGCGGTATTTTCGAGTTTGTCGATTCGAGTCGACAGATTCGATGCCGTCCCGGGATTTCTACACTCGCGTTCGGTTCGCGAGGACGCTTACCCTCCAAGCGAACTGACAATGCTAGCTCGGCTTGTGCTGTGTATCTCGCGGAGTCGCGAAGAGCGCGAAGGGCTGGTGCGGGGTGACCCGGCTTCGAAACCTACGCCCCGCTTCGAAACCTACGCCGGGCAAACCGGGCAAGGGTGGGGATGAGGGGGGTGGGGACTCACGCGGAGGCGCGGAGACGCGGAAGGGAAAGGTGAAGTGAGGTGCGTTGAGGTGGGGCGAGTACAGAGCCTCGCGTTCCCAGTGGGGTGAGATGGCTCGCTACAGTGCTGAGGTCGCGTGACACACGACCCTCCCGCTCGACTTGCAGTGCTGATGGGGGTGTGGTGGGGTGAGGTGCTGCGGCTCACCACCGGTTCGCCTTCCAGAGGGTACGTTTGTTTTGCTTGGGAGTCGATGTCGAGCTCTGAAAATAGGTTTTTCGCCAACTCTGTACACTCTGCATTGCCAGGCGAACCGTGCATCACATTATGCACGTCGCGCTATGATCGTTGCCTGTCGCGGTAGATTGATGGTCTTTTCGGACTCATTTATGATGTGGTCAAGGGCGAAGTTACGGCTTAGACTCGGGTTTTGTCCATGGTTTGGAGTGCCATTTGCGGTCTCTGGAGCACCACTTTGAAGGAAAAGGTTTAGACGTGACTGTCGCATAAAATGGTCGGCGTAAAAATAACAGGATTTCCTGCATAGCCGATTGGAATGGCGGTGCTTGCAGGCCGAGTTTCTTTACGAATACACTCCATTTGTCAGACATGGATACACTGTGTAAGAGATTGCTGAAATCTTCCCAGGTTTGCTCACTTATTTTTCGTTCCCTTTGCTCAAAAGTTGCACAAAAAGCACCGCGCAGCTGTTCGCCATCAAAATCGAATTGCATACTCAGAAACCATATGTCGTAATAGTCTTTCATTCGACTGGAAAAGTCCAACAACGCCAACATGACGTCAAATTTCTCAGCAACTACACTTTCAAGTGGGTAAGCTTGCACGACTGGAGGAGTAAATCCATTGAGCTGTATCGGTATCGCCAGCTCCCTTTTTTCACCATGCAAGGCATCGCCAAAAGCTATATCAAGTTTGAATGGAATTCTGACATTTTTGATTTGAGCCACCAATGATACGGATAGCCCCGGATAATCTGTCGCTTCTGATATGGGGCTGGTCCCGGATATTCTAAAGGTAATAAAAGGAGTAGATGGTGCAACAGCAATGATCTCGGCAACTATAGATTCTAACACATATGGCCTTGAGGGAATGTCTTGTGCAAGGAAGTCCACATCCATTGTTGGCCGCCCAGAAAATTCCGATAGAGAATAGATAAGAAACCCACCCTTGAGGGTAAAGGCCGTTACGTGGCGTGAATGTTGTAGTCTTCGCAAAAACTCCTCTTGGCAGAATAGCTGAAGACTCAAATGGTAAGTTCTGCCCGCTTTAGCAGATTCATGCTTAAGCCGGGCAAGCACCGATGCAGCAGGATCACGCATGAATTAGTACTCCCATTACGGATTCTACTGCCTTGCTAATGCCAAATAGACTGGCATATTTGGAGAGGTTGGCAAGGTTCTTGTCTGCATCTGCAACGTAAGCCTGGATCGCCTCGGAAAATACCTCAGCATCCATAGAGGTACGCCGGGAAAAGCAATCGCAAATAACTCGCTCACGATCATATACCCGTAAAACAGTGTCATTGAAGCCTGCTGCTGAAACTCCTACTTCAAACAAACGCTGTATATGAAAGTAGGGGCGGATGGAGACAGGAGAGGCTTTCAGTCTGGAACGCGAAACATTCCTTGCAAAGGCCAGATGCCAAACAACTGGCGTCCGGTTAGTGTATCCGTAATAGTACAAAGCTGACTCACGACATACAATTGCATCAGGAAAGAAACCTGCAACCAGGCTTTCCTCTGTCGCTGCATGAAATTCTTCGGATGACATGTAATAGCCTTGTCGCACACGATACATTCGACCGTCTGCAACCATTTTGGCTAATTCTTGTTTGGAGATTCCCATGGCAACAAGTTCGGCGGTTTGTTTGAGAGTTTTAAGCTGCGGTTTAGTTTGCACAAAAGCCATGGGGCGGACTTTATTACATTCTCACTCCCAGGTCAAGATAAACAATACACACTCCCCTTCTTCTGTGTATGGTTTGTAAATAGGATGAATGCGCAGAGGCGTAGCCTCGCAGAACATAACAAAAACAATTTCGCAGGATGTGAAAACTGGGACCGCGAGGCTCTGTAGCTCGCAGGGGCTAATTGAATTAACCGCCAAGACATCAAAAACGCCAAGGAGATTAGGGAGCCTGGAGAAGCGCAGAATTAGAACCAAGATTGACACAGATAATCAGCAGGGGGTAGGTGGAAAGAATGCCTGTGATACAATCTGGCTTGCGTTCGGCTCACCACCGGTTCGCCCTCCAGGAGTGTGCTTTCTT
Source organism: uncultured Lentisphaerales bacterium (assembly GCA_964565855.1). GTDB lineage: Bacteria > Verrucomicrobiota > Kiritimatiellia > RFP12 > JAZUKQ01 > CAZMGQ01. Next base: position 3,736 of record CAZMGQ010000202.1, read on the forward strand.
AGGACCTTTGCTTTTGCCGTTTCTGGCGGCGCGCTCGGCGATCACGCCCTACCTCTGGGGGTTTTTGCCTTCGAGTTTGTGGCAGGCGGCGTGGTGGGTGGGGCTGGGGCCGACTGGTTGCAGGGTGGGGGTGGTGGTGCGGCAGGTTTCGTCGGCCAGTGAACAGCGAGGGGCAAAGGAACAGCCCTGACTGCCTCCGCCGCTGGCAGCGGATGGCTCAACAGGGGCACTGAAGGTCTGGCCGACACGGGGTACGGAGTTTAGCAGAGCCCTGGTATAGGGATGGGCCGGGGTATCGATGACTTCGGCGGTGGTGCCGATCTCAGCCAGGCGGCCCCGGTACATGACGGCAATGCGCTGAGCCAGATGCTGGACGACGGAGAGATCGTGGCTGATGAAGAGCATGGCCAGGCCACGGGATTCGCGCAGGTCGAGCAGCAGGTTGATGACCTGGGCCTGAACGGAGACATCGAGGGCACTGACCGGCTCGTCGCAGACGAGGAGTTGCGGATCAAGTGCCAGAGCCCGGGCGATGCTGAGTCGCTGACGCTGGCCGCCGGAGAAGGCATGGGGATAGCGTTCGAGAATATCGCCCGGCATCCCGACATCGGCCAGCAGCTTGCGGCAGAATGAAGCCCGTTCGCGGCGGGAGATACGTCCGTGTACCACCGCGGCCTCGGTGACGAGGTCGATCACCGTCAGACGCGGGTTGAGGGTGGAGTGAGGATCCTGAAAGATCATCTGGATCTCGCGCTGCCGCGGATGGTCGCCTGCGAGCAGGCTCCGGCCGCCGTAGAGCAGTTCACCCGAGCGGGGCTTTTCAAGCCGCATGACGGCGCGAGCGAGGGTAGATTTGCCACAGCCCGATTCTCCGACCAGTCCAAGCGACTCGCCGGGGGCGATGCTGAAAGAGACGCCATCGACGGCCTTGACCTGTCCGGTAACGAGTCCGAGCAGACCGCCACGGATCGGGTAATAGACGTGAAGGTCGCGCAGTTCGAGCAGAGGGGT
>CAZMGQ010000203.1:0-4740 GCA_964565855.1 uncultured Lentisphaerales bacterium
TTCGATCCGCAACCGTGTGACGCATGACGAAATGCTGCGCGATCCCCAAAAGGATCGTCTGGCGCTGGACTACTGGAAATTCTGCTCGGAGGCGGTTGCCGATACACTGGCCTACTTTGTGGACGAAGCACGTACCATCGTCCCGGCGGCCAAGCCGATCGGAGCTTTCTACGGCTATGCCGTCGAACTCAACGGCGACCGTTTCCTCTCCCTCTCGCACCTGGCCTACGAAAAAGCCCTCGATCTGCCGGGGCTCGACTTCCTGATCAGTCCTGGCACTTATCGCGACCGGGCCATGGGAGGCGGCAGCGGCTTCATGGTCCCCTACGGCACTATCAGGCAGAAGGGCAAGTCCTTCATGCACGAGTGCGACCAGCGTACGCACACCTACAACCAGTACCTCACACCCTATGTCACCATGCCTTTCGATCACTGGCCGGACGATGCAGCCGATGTCGCCGGGCTGCGACGCGAGATGGCTCTGGCACTGATCAACGGTGCCTCCCTCTGGTGGTTTGACATGTGGGGCGGTTACTACCAGACCGATGTTGTCTTTGATAACTTCCGCCTGATGAGCGAAATCTGGGACGAGTATGCCGGAAAACAGGAGCCCAGTGTCGCCGAAATCGCCATGGTAATCGACCCCGACGGCTGCTATTACCTCCACCCGACAGACTCTGACCGCGACTCCTGGAAAAAAGGCATGCAGGAGGACTCCTTCCTCCACGGCATCCGCGACAAGTTCAACCGTGTCGGCGCACCTTACGATATCATTTCGTTCAACGATATCGCCGAAATGTCGGATTTCGACCGTTACAAAATGGTTGTTTTCTGTACTCCCTTCGAGATTGACCAGCGCAAGCTCGAGCAACTGAACAGCCACGTCCTGCGCGACAATCGCCACGTCGTCTGGCTCTATGCCCCCGGCATCAGTAATGGCTGCAACTGGGTGCCCGAACAGATGCAGAAACTTGCCGGAGTGAGTTTCGGCACTGAGGGAGTCAACCGCATGGATCAGGGTGGCTGGCAGTCGGTACATGTGGCGACGCCAAAAGACCTGACGATCGGCCTCCTGAAGGAACTCGCGGCCCAATCCGGCGCCAACATCTATTGCGAGGAAGAGATCCCCGTCTATGCCAGCACCAGACTGCTGGCCGTTCATTCGGCCGAAGGTGGCAAGATCCGGGTCAAGCTCCCCCGGCCTGTCAAAACAGTGCTGGAGGTTTTCTCAAAAACCGTGGTATCATGTGACTCGACCGGGTTCGTTTATGATTTCCCGACCCCGGGAACCTGCCTTTTCGACCTCGGAGCAGAATAGTTCTGCATATATCAACCAGCCGGGTTGTCCGATACAGCCCGGTTTTCAACCCATAACTGTTGCAAACCCCAACCATGGCTACAGGCTATCAGGACATCGAAAACCGCATCTGTCGGCAGATCAAACGAGGCGACCTCAAACCGGGCGATCGCGTCGGCCCGATCCGCCAGCTTGCTACAGATTTCGGTGTCAGTCCTGTGACAGCCGACCGTGCGCTGCGGGAGCTGGCACGCAAGGGGGTACTCAGCCATGTCCCCCGTCATGGATTTTTTGTGTCAGCCCCCGAGTTGCAGATCAGGGGAAAGATCCATGCCATCGTCAGGCCCATCGACCGCAAGACGCCTTTTGGAGAAACCCTTTCGGGAGTTATCGGTGAAGCCTGGCCACGCGGCTACTCCATTTCGGTCAGTCTTTCACAGAACAATATCGAACAGTCTCTGGAAGCTGCCCAGCGGGCTGTGCTGGAACAGGTCGACGGTGTTGTTTATATGGTTGCCGGGGAGATGGGCAACTTTGCCATGAACCGGGAGCCGGTCAAGCTGCTAATCGATCAAGGGCTCCCGGTGGTGACAATCGGCCACTGTGAGCTGCCTGGAATCGAAAGTGTCCCCGGTGTCTCCAGTGCCCACGAACAGGCTGGTTTCGAGATCACGCGCCACTTGCTTTCAAAGGGTCTGAAGCGTCTGGCTGTTGTGGGAGTTTTTCCGAACCAGGACGAGCAATATATTCTTGAGGGCTGTCGTCGCGCCTGTCGCGAGGCAGGCGTGCCGCTGCGCCCCAACTGGATCAGATTCCATAATCCCGGCGAATCTGTCTCCCAGAACGTGCAGTATCTGCTCAACGGCGGAAAACGCCCGGACGCAATCTTCGCACTCAGCGACCTGGTGGCGGCCGAAGCCATGGACGAGATCATGCAAGCCGGTTTGGACGTCCCCGGCGATATCAGCGTTGCCGGATTCGGCGATTACCCGATTGCGGAACTGGTGCGTCCGGCCCTGACAACCATGCGCATCAATTTGCAGGCCGTTGGCAGTCTGGCTGTCAACACCCTCATTCGTATGATTGAAGGCCATTCTTACAAAACCGGTCACACCGAAATTCCCTGCCAGCTCGTCGTGCGCGAATCCTGCATCCACTGAGCACGGGACGATCAGCGGCCTATCATCTATGCCTCATCATAAGTATTTCTGCCGCTCCTGGACAGACAGGAATGTCTGTCCTACAGTTGCCTACAAGCACCCGCTGGTAAGAATGTAGGATAGGCATTCTTGCCTGTCCCGGGCTCAGTCCCGGATCTGTTTCTGTTGTAACCTGATTTTGGTACGACCCCGACAGTATGTACTGTTCCATAATCAGTATTTCTACTGCTCCTGGACAGACAGGAATGCCTATCCTACAGTTGCCCACAAGCACCCGTTGGGAAAATGTAGGATAGGCATTCTTGCCTGTCCCGGGCTCAGAAAAACTTCTCTGTTTTAATGGCGGTGGGGGTAATGCCTATTTCTTGCAGGTGGTCGGTGGCTGAGCGGATCATGTCGCCGTGGCCGCAGAGGTAATATTCGATCCCGGTGGCGATGGGAAGACTGTGAAACAGGTCGGTTACACGGCCATAGTGCGTATCCGGCACCCGTTCGGCACTGACTGCGAGGCGGGTGGTCGGGCAACGTTGCTGCAGTTGCTTCCAATCGATGGCATCGGCAAAGTATCTGACGCCGTAGAGCAGGGCCAGCGGGGGCGGGGCGGTGGCATCGCCGAAATAAGAGAGAAAGGGGGCAATGCCGGTGCCGGTGGCAATGAAGACCTTGGGGGCGCGGTTGGCGGCCGGGTGCAGTTGGCCGAAGCAGGGGCCGACACTGATGTCGTCGCCCACCCGGAGGAGGTCGAGACTGTTGGAGAGGGCACCCCCGGTTATGCGGCTGACCAGAAAGCGCAGCACCGCTTCGGAAGGGTGTGAGGCAATGCAGTAGGGCCTGGCCGTGATCTTGTCGCGATCGACCAGCAGTGTCGAGTCGCCGGGCTGGAAGTCGAGCCCCGGATTTTCGACCAGCACCTCGTAGAGTCGCGGACTATGCTCCAGAATCTGTAGAACTTTGGCCATTAGAGAACTTGCCCCGGTTTTTCGGTAATTCGTTTAACGGTGCAGAGTATAGACGGTGGTGGCAGGGAATGCAAAGGGCGGGAGCTTGACAGCCCGATTAAAGTTAGAATTGCAGCGGGAACTGGCCCCGGGACAGGCAAGAATGCCTATCCTACATTCTTCCCAGAGGGTGCTCGTGGACAAATCTGTACGACAGACATTCCTGTCTGTCCCGGAACAGCAACAATTCTAATTATGGAGCAGCACAAAACTATCGGAATCGCTTTCGGAATCGAACCGTCTGATTTCTATGCAGTTCCCGATCCCGATAGCGATACCGACTCCGACAGCCCGATCAAAATTAGAATTGCCGGGAATATGTTGTTTGGCTGTATTGCGAGAGAGGTTTGGGGTAGGATAGGGGCATGAACGAGATTAACGAGAAGTCCGGTCGTCGGCGTGATGCTGTGAGTGTCTGTATCATTGCGGGTAACGAGGAAAGCTGCATCAGGCGCTGTCTGGAGAGTGTGCGCTGGGCGGATGAAATTGTGCTGGTGGACAGTTTCAGCGAGGATCGGACCCGCGAGATTGCCCTCGAATATACCGAGCGGGTTTATCAGCACCGTTGGCTGGGCTATATCGGCCAGAAGGCTCTGGCCAAAAGTCTGGCGCGGCATCCCTGGGTGCTTTTTGTCGATGCGGACGAAGAAGTTTCGAATGAGCTGAGAGAGGCGATCCTGCAAACGCTGGAGGCCGGAGTGCCGGAGGAAGTGGCGGGCTTTGCCTTTCCGCGCATGGTCTGGTATCTGGGCCGCTGGATCAGGCATGGAGACTGGTATCCCGACATCAAGCTACGCCTCTTCCGCCGCGAACGTGGTGACTGTGTCGGCAGCGAGCCCCATGAAAGAATTGACGTCCGGGGAGCTGTGCGACGGCTGGAGGCACCGCTGCACCATTATACTTACGACGATATCACAGATCAGATAAAGACCCTCAACCGCTTTTCAACCATCGGGGCACAAACACGCTTCAAGACCAGGAAGACGCCCGGGCTGCTGATCCGCATGTTGTTTGATCCACCGTACCGCTTCATCCGCAGCTACGTGATCCGGCTGGGATTTCTGGATGGTATTCCGGGGCTGATTGTGGCGATGTCGATCGCTTTTGCGACCTTTATCAAGTATGCCAAAATCTGGGAGATGCAGATGCAGTGCCGCTGTGCGGGGAATGACCGGCCTCAGTAAAACAGCAGGTCCAGCCAGCGGCTGAGGCCGGGGCCTGCAACCCAGCCGTCGCGGCTGCGGACAACAAAGCGCAGGGCATTGCGTCCCAGTACCGTTTCATC
>CAZMGQ010000204.1:0-4735 GCA_964565855.1 uncultured Lentisphaerales bacterium
TTTTGCCGCCTACGACAAGGTGTTGCCACCCGATGTGGCCAACTTCAGCGACCTGCGTAAATGGCTCGCCAAAGCGCGCCAGGACGATCTGCGCAGTTTTCAGCTCCGGCTCGACCTGACACCCGCCCAAACCCTCTCCAAAACTCTCTATCCCGACCACATCGAGCTGGCCGGAATGCGCCTGCCGCTCAGCTATCGTCACGAGGCCGACGCACCGGACGATGGACTCACCTGCAGTCTTCCGATTGCTGCCATTCCACTCCTGCGCTATTGGCATTCCGACTGGCTTGTGCCCGGGCTGTTGCAGGAAAAAGTGGCCTGGATGCTGAGCGAACTCGTTCGTTCGCAAAACCGCCAGATGGCCGGCATCGCCAAAGCATTGCCAGAGATCATGACGCAGCTCAATCAGCCAGCCGCACCGCTTGCAGCCAGCTTACGTTCAATTTTGCGTCGTCAGCATAACCTTGTAATACCACCCGACTCCTGGCCTCAGGCCGCTTTTCCCGCTTACCTGCTGGCACGATTCAGAATCGTCGACGAGCAGGGGGAGGAACTCTTTGCCACACGCGATTGGAAAGAGGTTGAAGAGTTTTACACCGAATATCTGCGTCTGACAGGTGGTCAGATTGCGCCTCCCGCTGCTGCGGCTGAATTTGCCGAGCATGACCATCTGCGCGATTGGAGCTGTGGCCCATTGCCCGAAGTCCAGGAAATCGGTCAGGCCGGCTGGCCGCTCCGGGTCTATCCGGCCCTCTGCGACGAGGGACAACCCGACTCGGTCGCCCTGCGGCGTTTCAGCGACCGCACCAGGGCCGCCACCGCTCATGCCGATGGTGTACTGAAGCTCTATACTCTGGCCCTCGGGCGAGATTTTGCCCGCCTGGCAGGCGAAGGCAAGTTGCCGCACGATGTCAGCCTCGCCTGCGTCGCCACCGGCTGCAATGCCGCTCAGCTCAAGCCCGATGCTACCCGCGCCGCCATCCGTGCCGTGCTCTTGCCCTCAGACGAATCCTTGCCGCGCGATCATGAAACTTTCCGCAATCGGCTGGAAAAACGCATCGTTGAGCTGCGCACTGTCGCCCGTGAACACTGGCGTGCCGTCCAGGCAGCTCTCGTCCTGACAGTCGAGCGCGAAAAAGAACTCAGCTTGCTGAAATTACCGTTGAGCACTGTCGAGGACATCCAGGAACAACTCGCCTGGCTCGTCTTCCCCGGCTTTGCACTCCATGTCACTCCGCAACGTCTGACCCACTATGGTCGCTACCTCGATGCCCTGCGCCTGCGCTTGCAGCGGGCCCGCGAAAATACCCTGCGCGACACCGAACGAACTGAACAGGTGCGTCCCTTCTGGGAACGTTATCTGCAGGAGGTCAAGAGCCCCGATCCGGCCCGTATGGTTGAGTTGAACGACTACCGTTGGGCCGTTGAAGAGTACCGTGTCTCACTCTTCGCTCAGGAACTCGGCACCCCCACACCCGTCTCACCCCAACGCCTCGACCGCCTCTGGCAGGCCTACAAAGCGTAGCCGTACTACACCAGCCGCCGTTCGAGCAGCATGGCCAGGAAGATGCCCAAGAAGACCAGTCCGACACCACTGCCGAGCCAGGCACCGAAGAGTTCGCGCCGGTCTTCATATACGATTTCGTTCACGACTGTTTTTTCAAGTCGGTCAATCTCTTCGATGGCCCTTTGCAGACCCGTCCGGTCCTCGACACCGAAGTACATGCCGCCGGTTTTTTCCGCAATGTCACGCAGGGCCTTGTCATCCATGCTCACCCAGGCACGGGTGATGACCTCGCGTCCGAACATGTCGCGCCCCCGCACCGGGGCATTGCCCGTGGTGCCGACACCGATTGTATAGACCTTGATACCCATGCTGTGAGCCAGCTCGGCTGCTTCTTCCGGCGTGACAATGCCGAAGTTGGATTCGCCATCACTGAGCAGCACGACCACCCGCGACAGCACATTCGTCGCATCGCGCAATCTGGCACAGGCCATGGTCAGCCCATCCCCGATCGCCGTGGCTGTTTCACCGGCCTCAACCACTTCTCCGTCCGAGCCGGGAATCTTGACCGTTTCCAGCACATGCAGCAGCGCATTGTGGTCGAAAGTCAGCGGACTACGGGTCGTGGCAAAACCACCGAAGGCCACTAGCCCGATCAGATCATCGGGTCGGCGATCGACAAACTCCCTAAAGACTTCCTTGACCACATCCAGCCGTGTCTTATAGTCCCAGCCGCTGCCTTTGCGTTCCGAAAGATCCAGTGCGACCATTGACCCTGAAATATCGACCACCATGTTGATGGCAATCGCCTCAACGCTTCTCTTGGACTGTGCATTGCGTTCCTGCGGTCGTGCTGCCGCAACAATTCCCGCCGCCAGCCCCGCCAGAAAAAGCAGTGGGGAAATCCAGGCCAGCCGTTGACGCGGACTGATGTGCAGGGGCAGCCTTGCCAGTGGCGCAAATGCCACACCCCGGCGCTTGGCTCGCCGCAAAATGCGCCAGGCAGCCACGCCCCAGGGGATCAGCAGCAGCAAAGCCAATGGGCTGGCAAAGGTCATGCTACCTCCTCCTCTTCTGCCATAGCGACATCCTCGCCAGAGGGTTCGTTTTCCAGATAGGCCCTGGCACTGCCGACCGAAGCGGCGATGGTTTCCGACGTTGCCTCGACTCCGGCAAACTTGACCAGATCCGCTGCCGCCAGAAATTCCCGCAGGAGGGCCAGCGTCTGTTCCCCAAAGGCCGGATGCCGCACCGCCGCCTGCAGGAACTCCTCGGTTGTCTGGCCGGGGGCCCGCAGCTTGTAGCGTCGTTCGATGTACCAGCGTACGACAAAGGTCAGCGCCACATAAAACTCTTTTACCCGTCCCCGTCCAGGCAGGTCACGCTCTAGCAGCTCACGCAGCTCCAGCAGCGCCCGTTCGCGCGGTGCCATGCGGGCCAGCATCACACGCCGCCGCAGCAGACGCACAATCCACCACAGCAATCCCAGCGAAAGTACCGTGCCTGCCCCGATCGCAAACCAGCGTAGCACGGTCCGCCAGGTCGGTCTGATCCAGACCGGCTGCAAGTCAACCTCGACATTTGCCGGCACTGCCTCGTCACTGTCTAGCAGGGGCACAACCTCGAAAACCACCGGCTTGGTCGCAAACCAGAAGCTGTCGCCCCGTATGGCAAATGGCGCTATCCGGTAGCGTGGTGCTGCCGGCAGGGGCCGTGCCCGCAGATGCACGGTCCGCGATTGCATACCAGCCGCCGCCACACTGTCGGACTCGTAGCTGCCCTCGATACTGAAGCCCTCAAGCCGATCGTCAAACTTGTCCGGCATAGTCACTGTCAGGGCGGCGGGATATGTCAACTCCAGCATGACCTCCAGGTCACTTCCGAGTGAAATTTTTCCCGGTCTGGCCGTCATTGTCAGTACAACCCCATCCTGCTCAAAACGCTCGACCCGCTCAGCTTCAGCCAGGGCTCCGGGTGGCAGGATGTGTGGCAGAGTCAGGACCATGCCCACCAGCAGTCGTCGCCAGCCACGTCTCATATTGCCCTCCTGATGCGTGAGGCACGTTGCCGGAAGAGGCGGCGGACTTCGTCCACCGGTTCACGATCGGTCGAGAGAAACATTGTGTCGAGCCGGTGACGGTGCATCAGCCGCCGGAGTTCTTCGTGCGTCCGCTGCGATTCGGCAGCAAAGGCCCGACGCACGGCGGGGCTGGAGGTATCCACCCACAGGCTGGCTCCGGTTTCGGGATCCTCCAGCTCTACCAGACCTGCATCCGGCAGCTCATGTTCGGCCGGGTCAGAGAGGTGGCAGCAGACCAGATCATGCCTGCGGGCGGCCACACTGAGCGGTCTTTCGAAGTTCTGATCCTGAAAGTCTGACACTACAAAGACGACAGCCCGCCGTCGCTGAACATTGTTGAGGAAGTTGAAGGCCCCGGCAATATCAGTCCCGCCCTGTGCTTCGCCTCCCGTTGCCAGCACTTCACGCACCAGCCGCATGACAGCCGTGCGTCCCTTGCGGGGAGGCAGATATTTTACCACCCGGTCGGAAAACAGCAGCAACCCGATCTTGTCCTGGTTACGCAGCGAAGTCAGTGCCAGCAGACAGGTCAGTTCGGCCGCCAGTTCGCTCTTGGTACGTGAGACCGAGCCATACGACTGTGATCCCGAAACATCGACCATGAAAACCACCGTCAATTCGCGTTCTTCGGAGTAACGTTTGACATGCGGATAACCAGTCCTGGCAGTCACGTTCCAGTCGATTGACCTGACGTCATCGCCGGGCACATAAGTTCGCACCTCGTCGAACTCCATGCCCTGTCCCTTGAAGACCGAGTGGTAGTCGCCGGACAGGCGATCATCGACGAGCCGCGCAGTCAGAATACGCAGGTTGCCCACCTTGCGCATCAGTTCAACAGTATCAATCACGGCAAGCCCTCTCTCAAAACGCTTTTTTTATCATAATTGCCATGGAGCCGTCAAAACCAACGCCAACTTTGCCGCAGAAAGCGCAGAAAAACGCAGAAAGAGGACGCACGCTTGCGCCACCCCAGCCCTGGGAGCCCCGAGCACCAGCTCGGGACACAGAAAAACAAAATCTGTAATCTTGCAAAGCAATCGCCAGATTACAATCTGCAGGTACAGAGCCCTGCGGTCCCAGTGTTGATGCGGGTAAGAGGGTGTGTGTCAAAAAAGTGACAAGATTTTTTTATTTGCTTGATGTGCCTTTTA
>CAZMGQ010000205.1:0-4731 GCA_964565855.1 uncultured Lentisphaerales bacterium
GCCGGGGTGGTCAACAGTGTGTTGGTATCGTCCGGTACGACGGGTTTCGCCTGGGCGGCAGCCCCGCTCTGGTGGCTGGCCAACCCGCATGTGACCTATACCTGGGCTGTGCTGCTGGTGCAGATTATCGCCGTACCCTGGCTCGTTTTCTGGGGCCTGCGGACGGTCGGGATGGGGCGTGCCGGGGCATTGGCTGGCGGGCTGTTGGCACTCTCGGCGGGACGGCTTTTCTTTGTCTGGATGCTGCACTTCGGGACGGTCGGGGCCGGGCTCTCCTGGGCGGTGCTGCCGGCGGCTTTCACCTTTCTGTATGCCGTGGTGGTGCAGGGGCGGGCCGGGCGCGGGGCGGCAGCGGGGCTGGTGATTTCGATGTTTTTCATGGCACAGTGGCCGCCGACGATGTTGATCGGTCTGCCGCTGGTGCTGCTGACGCTGGCGTCCTGGCGTCGCTGGTGGCCGCGGCGTGAGACACGTTTTGTGCTGTTGGGGGGCGGTCTGCTGGTGGCGCTGCTGTTGGGACACAACATCGTTGTGGCGGCCCTCGGCAAGGACTTGCTGAGCTTCACCACGGCTTCGGCCGGTGCGCCGCTGACATTGAAGTCGGCTTTCCGGCAATTTGTGGATGTGTTGTCGCCCGTGCTGGTCGAGCTGCACCCCCTCGTGGCTGTTTTCGGGCTGGGTGGAGCGCTGCTGCTGCCCTGGCGGCGTCTGCGTCGCTGGGTGGTTCTGACACTGCTTTTCATGGCTCTGCTCTTTACGCTGGGGCCGTTGCTGGTGCCACGGATGCAGCTCGAACGGACAGCCATTGCGGCCGGTGCGCTGGCGGTGGTGCCGGCGGCCTGCTGGCTGCGTCGCCTGTGGCAAAGCCGTTCACGTTATGCTGTGCCGTTGCAGGCGGCGGCACTGGCCCTGCTGGCGACGGGTGGAGTGAATACAGCACGCATCTATGATTCGCAGGGCTATGCTCCCTACGTGGCGATGTCGCCGGGTGTGAGTGAGTTTGCCGACTGGATCCGCGCCAACGTGCCGGCTGATGGGCGGTTGCTGTTTGCCGGCACGACCATCCATTTTTACGGCCGCGGCCACATCGCCTACCTGCCGATTCTGACAGGCAGGGAGATGATGTCCTGCGATTATTACGGCTTTCCGCCCGGCATGGTGGAGATGGATTATCCGCCACGGGCCTCACGTACTGCACCGGGGGGAATGCACGGTTTCATGAAGCTGCATGGGGCTACCCATGTGGTGACTTTCCGGCACAACTACCTTGATTACTTCCGCTCCGAGCCGCAACTCTTCCGTGAAGTGGCCGAATTTACCATCGGAGCAGGTGGTACTTTCAGTGTCTTTGAGGTGCTGCATACCGGCGGACGTTTTCTGAAAGGCGAAGGGGAGGTCAGGGCTGATTTCAATCGCTGGGAGGTATCCCTGACCGATCCAGATCAGGAGCAGGTGGTAATTGCCTACAACTGGCATGAGCGGCTGATGGTCGAAGAGCCGGCCGAAATCTTCCCCTACGAAACTGGTCTCGGTGCAACTTTTATCGGTATCAAACCCCATGGTTCACGCAATGTCAAAATCCGTTATCGCAACCGGTTCTGAGATCGGCGATAGTGCAGGCGACACTGTGGTCGTCTCTGAAAAGCGGCGCAGGCGCGGCCCGGTGCTGCGTCTGTTGCTGGCACTGCTGCTGAGCGGCGGTATCGTGGCCCGGCTGGCCGGAGCCTGGATTTACCGCTATTCGCGTAACCCCGACTATGCCGTAGTCGTGCAGATGGCACGCAATATTGCCTCGGGTCGCGACTGGCCGGTCTTTTTCTATGGCCAGGCCTATATGGGCTCCCTCGAACCGACCGTGAGTGCGCTCTGTGTGAAACTTTTCGGGCCCGATCCGTTTGTGGTCTGTTTGGGAACAGCACTGGTGGCGATACTGCTGATTTTGGTGGCGACCCGCTGGGCGTATGAGCTGGGAGGAATGGTGGCGGCACTGGTAACGGCCGCTCTGCTGGCCATCGGGCCGACCGGCTACTTTCACTATATGGCCTCGCCACGCGGGGGCTATGCCCTCGCACTGGTGCTGACGCTGCTGCTGCTGCGAGCGGGATCCCGCCTGGCCTGGCAGGGGCGGCACCAGCCGGTGGTTTCACTGGCCGGGTGTTTTGCACTGGGTCTCTGGGGTGGTCTGGGGTTCTGGAACTTCTGGCTGACACTACCGGCCCTGGCGGCAGCCGGGCTGCTGCTGCTGGCCTCGCTGCGCGGACGTATCCTGCGTATCCGTGTCTGGCTGCCGGGGGCGCTGGGCTTTTTGCTGGGCAGTCTGCCTTTCTGGTTCTGGAACCTGCGCCATGCCTGGCCTTCGCTGAATGCCGATGAATCCACGGCGGGCCGTGGCCAGCCGCTGCAGGCCCTGCTGGAGCTTCTGCTGGAGCGGGTGCCGCGTCTGCTCGATATATCGGGTGCCTCCGCCGGCAAAATGGCTCTGGTCCTGCTGCCGCATATCATCCTGCTGGGGTTGGGCCTGGTGCTGCTCTGGCCGCGCCGCCGCACCCGCTGGAGTCCCGGCTCCTGGGCCCTGGCGGCGATCCTGCTCTGGGGGGTATTTTTCGGCATGGCCTATGCGCTCTCCTCCTTCAGCATTCCGCAGACCTCCCGCTACCTACTGCCGCTGCTGCCGCTTTTTGCCTTGCTGGCCGGCCAGGCCGTATCGCGCCTGAGCGGCGGCGAGATCCCGCATCAGCCGACCCGTCAGACGCCACCCGCTGCGATCCGCCACCCGCTGCTGCCGCTGGTGGTCCTCTCTGTGGTGCTGATCCTGCTGCAACATGCCGCCAGCCTGAAGCAGCATCAGGAGAGCCGCGACTGGTACGATGTGGCCAACGAACTGACCGGCGTACTGGAGCAGCGTGGTGCCGATGGCGCCTTTGCCGACTATCTGCTCTACGGCTTCAACTGGGCCACCGATGAGGACTTCTGCTTTTCTTCACCGATTCTGGAACGTTATCAGCCCTTTGCCGAAAAGTTGGAACTGGCGCAGAATCCGGCCGTGCTGGAAAACTTTCGCGGGTTCGACAACTTTCTGCTCGCAACCGGAGCCTCGGCCACCTTCGAGTACTACGGCAACCTGCGCATCCACAGCAATGCGCAACAGCCGGGGGGCAGTGTCCGGACTCTGCCACAATCCGCCATCAGCAGCATCCGCGACAGCCGGGGACGGGATGTGACCGGGCTGCTGACCGATTGCTTTGCCTCGACATTGATCACCTGTGTCCCGCATGAGGACGAGCCGGCCATGATCGAGATCGAGTTTAACGAACCGGTATCAGTCTGTGGCCTGCGGTTTCTGATGCCGGGTTCGCGGGCGATCGGATTACAGTCTGTCGCCGGGCGGGCAGCCGGTGAGGAGGAGTTCAAGGAAATAATTGCGCCGCATGTGCCGACTCACTTCCTGTGGTCGGGCGAACGGTTTTATTTTGACGCGCACGACCTGTTTGAGGAAAAACGGTTTGCGGAGCGTGAGCTGACGGCGTTGCGGCTGTACTTTGATGAGTATCAGGGGGCCGACCTGGTGCGGATATCCGAGCTGGTGGTGCTGCAGCCCGACGGGCCGGCGCAGTTGCCGGATGTGGCGGCGATAGCGGCGGCATTGCGGCAGCACGGCATTACACGTGTCCACGCCGGTCGCTGGCTGGCCAATCAGTTGCAGAAGGAGCTGGAGGGCACAGCCTGGGTTTCGTGCAACCCCAAGGTTTACAAGTTTACTCCCGAGGAGTGTCTGGTCATACCGCAGAAAGGCACGGCGATTGTGACCGATGCCGTCGGCATTACGTCGGTGCGGCAATCGCTGCAACTGCTGGAGATTGACGCCGAAGAGCTGGTTATCGGCTCCAATCTGCTGGTGCTGATCGGTGAAACCAGCCCCGGAGTGGCGGCCTATCACGGCCTGGAGTTTTCGGGCGGACTGCTGATCCATGCCTATCGTTATGCCCTGGCGGATTTCTGGTTCGAACAGGCTGTGGCAGAGTCCGACACTGCCACGCGACAGTCCCTGCTGCAGCGGGCACTGGAGGTCGAGCCGCGTCATGCCCGGGCACAGAGTGAGCTGCGGCGCATGCAGCAGGAGTGGGCGGCGGTTCCGCTGCAGCACCAGATGGACTGGCACAACGGCATGATTGTCCCGGTCAATGCGGCCTTTTTCAATGAGGGGCTGATTCTGGAGAGTCTGCTCGACTGGAATATCAGCGGACAGCCGGGAGACGAGATCGGCTTCGTGGCCGAGTGGAGTCTGGCACCCGGCTTCCGTCCGCCGGTCGGGTCGGGGCTGTGTCTGCACTTTGTGCGTGATGGACAGATTCAGTTTCAGGTTGACGAACCGCTGGTTTTCCGGCTCCATCATTTCAACCAGACAGAAGAGATCCACTATCAGACTTATCACATTATCCGCATTCCGCATGATGCCGCACCGGGCGAATACCAGCCACTGCTGGGGGTTTTCCGTCCGGGGCTCCTGAGTACGAGAGTCAGGATCGAAACCGACCTGCCGCTCCGGCGCCGCCGCATTGAGCTGCCCACCGGCAGCTTCATAGTCGAACCATGAATAAACAGCCACTTACCTGTTCCAACCCGCCCGGGCACGTCCGACCATGCGTGCTGCTGATTGCGTCGCAGCCGTTTTTCGAGTGGCGCGGTTCGCCGATCCGTCTCGGCTTCAATTTGATGGCGCTGGCACAGAAC
>CAZMGQ010000206.1:0-4708 GCA_964565855.1 uncultured Lentisphaerales bacterium
TCGAACGACCGCTCGTCAAAGGGCAGGTCGATGACATTGCCGGTGACAAAGCGGCAGGTGTGGGGAAACTCCTGTAGCAGGGGGTCGAGTCGTTTCTGACAGATCGGTGCACTGCCCAGTACTGTTACGTCGTAGCCGGCCCGGCAGAGAGGGGCGGCCAGTTGGGCATGGCCCCCGCCGACATCCAGCAGGCGTGCACCGGGCTTCAGCTCTCCCCGCAACAGTGCCAGTGTGCCTCGCTCCTGTGTTTCCAGCAGCCAGGCACCGACTGCACCGCTGAAACGGGTGGCATAGTCGTCGCTCGAAGTTTCGATGTCGGCTGTTTCAGGATAATCCGCCAAAACAGCATCCGGCTTGACCGGCTCTCTCTGTTCGCTCATTTGGCTACCAAGCTACCCTCTCAGGGCTTCAAAAGCAATTGAAATTCCCTCTGCGATTTTGAAAAGCCAGTCCGGGCGGGTTTGTCTCCGGCGCGACAGATTTAGGAGAAAAACATTATGCTTTTTTGGATCTGTAATCTTGCAACGACATTGCCAGATTACGGTGCGATTGCATGTAGTCGGGAATGTTTGGCTGTAATCTTGCAAAGGTATTGCGAGATTATGGTGGTGGCATTGTCTGGACTCTGCCACAGGCCGAGTCTGCATGATGTTTGATTCGAGATTACTGTAATCTTGTAAAGGTATTGCCAGATTACAGTGCGATTGCATGTGATCGGGAATGTTTGACTGTAATCTTGCAAAGGTATTGCAAAATTATGGTGGTGGCATTGTCTGGACTCTGCCACAGAGCTACTACTGGTTGCACGGTGCCGGGAAAAGGCGTATCATGTTAGGAGTTTGTGCAGGACATAGTAGCAGGCTCGCACCAGGAGCCCCGGCCAGCGCAATTCCAAAGAGGGTTTTACCTATGAAAACAAGTCAGACGATCGCAGCGGGAATCAAGTTGGCCGAGTCCTTCCGTGGCGGGGTTATCATGGATGTTGTCACGCCCGAACAGGCCCGCATCGCTGAAGATGCAGGTGCTGTAGCAGTGATGGCGCTCGAAAGGGTGCCTTCGGACATCCGCAGCAGTGGCGGTGTGGCCCGTATGTCGCCGCCCGAACTTATAAGCGCTATTCAGGAAGTGGTCAGTGTTCCGGTCATGGCCAAGTGCCGTATCGGTCATTTTGCCGAAGCTCAGGTGCTGCAGGAGCTGAAGGTCGATTTCATCGACGAGAGTGAAGTACTGACTCCGGCTGATGAGGAGTTTCACATGGACAAGCACGCTTTTTCAGTACCGTTTGTCTGTGGTGCAACCAATCTCGGTGAAGCTCTGCGTCGGATCGGTGAAGGGGCCGCTCTGGTAAGGACCAAGGGCGAGCCGGGAACCGGCAATATTGTCGAAGCCGTGCGTCACCTGCGGCGGATCAACAGCGAAATCCGGCGTGTTGTCGCCCTGCCGGACGATGAGCTGATGACGGCTGCCAAGGAATATGCGGCTCCATACGAACTGCTCAAGGAGATCAAGCGTCTCGGCCGTCTGCCGGTGCCCAACTTCTCGGCCGGCGGAGTTTCGACTCCAGCCGATGCAGCCCTCGTGATGCAGCTCGGAGCCGAAGCCGTGTTTGTTGGATCGGGCATTTTCAAGTCTGAGGATCCCGGCCTGTTTGCCAAGGCAATCGTGGCTGCGACGAAAAACTTCCGCGATGCGGGAGCCGTGCTTGAGGCGAGCCGTGGTCTGCCCAAGCCGATGGATGGGATCGAAATCTCGTCGATCCGTCCGGAAGAGCTGATGGCCACTCGCGGCTGGTAATTATGAAAAGCAAGCGACCGGATGCAGCAGCAGCCGGTCGTCTTCATTCTATTCCATAGTCAGATGTAGATGACTATGTTCATCCCCGGCTGGCGGCGAGTACGATCTCGCGCAGCCCGGCATAGGCCTCTTCCAGCACGTCGTTGATAACGGTATGCTGGTACAACGGTGCTGACCTCATTTCCTCCAGGGCGTTTTTGAGGCGTCGCTCGATCACATCGGGGGCATCTTCGGCCCGACGGACCAGGCGGCGGCGCAATTCTGCCACCGAGGGTGCCTTGATAAAGATATCCATAAATCCGACACGCAGCGGATCATCTGCCGGCAGGGTTGCCACCAGTTTGCGGACTTGCGCTGCACCGGCGACATCGATATCCATCAGCACCGACTGGTTTTCCGCAAAAGCACTTTCAACAGTCCGCCGCAGGGTGCCGTAATAGTAGTCGTGAACAACGGCGTACTCCAGGAAGTCGCCCCGCTCCACGCCACCCATAAAGCCTTCGTGCGTCACAAAAAAATAGTCCTCGCCATCCATTTCGTTTCCGCGTGGTTCACGTGTCGTACACGAAACCGAATATACAAAATCGGAAAACTCGGCCAGCAGGAGGTCGCAGAGGGTGGACTTGCCGGAACCGGAAGGTCCGGAAACAACGAGGAGCAGGGGGCGGTATGGTTTGGTCATTATTTTTCGTATCGTCGTACCACAGCACGTACAACACCGGCGATGTGGAGGTTGTGTTTGGCTCTCAGGGGCAGATAGCTGCGGTTGGCAGCCAGCAGGAGAGGGCCCTTGGTGTCGCGGGTATAATACTTGATTGTCCACTCACCGTCCACACTTGCCACTACAATATCGCGTGTGCTGGGTTCCACCTGTCTCTCGACCAGCACATAATCACCTTCATGTATGCCGGCATCGATCATCGAGTCGCCATGTACTTCCAGCATGAAAGTATTGTCGGGGTCCGGTACCAGGAAGTGATCCAGTACCAGCGGTTCACCTTCCAGCTCTTCCGCATCTACCGGAAGGCCAGCCTGGACTGACCCCAGCAGACGGACTCTGCCTTCCAGTTTGGACGTCGGACACAGCTTGCCATCGGCTTCTTTTATCAGGTACCCCTGTTCCTCGAGCATCCCGATGGCATGGAAAACCGAGTTCTTGGAGCGGTACTCGAAAATCCGCATCATTTCGTTGTAGCCCGGCATGCGCCGCTCCTCATGATAGAAGCTTCGCAGGGCATTGATAATCTTTTCGCAATCCATTCGACGTGCCATGCCGCAAACTCTAATAAAAACAAAGTTCTGTGTCAAGCAAGTAAAATTGCGGTGTGTTTTTGCATCCCTGTGCGCAAATTCTTGCAATTGCGGTTCGTGAGGACACTCACCCTCCAAAATTTTCACCTGATGGTTGATATTTTAAAATGGAGGGCGAATGTCCTCATGAGCCGCCAGCGCAAGGGAAGTGCATGCTTCATAAAAACCATGACGGTAACTTTCGCAAAATAGGGAAAAGTTTTTTTGATTGCGTATCTGTGACATATAGCCTAGAGTAACGGGTCTTTCAGAAACCAGAACGCCCGAACCGGGCGGGAGATGAACACAATGTCTGTCAACAAGCGGGTGAAACATCTGCGGCGCCCCAAAAAGAAGCCGGCCGAGAAGCGTCGTCGCCAGGCTACGCAGAGAATGCGCCTTGTCTCCTTGGGCATGTCCGAGGACGAGGTCTCCAAGCTCGACCCCAAAGTAGTGCGTCAGCTCTTGCGCCATCCGGCCAGGGTTGCAGCCAGTACGGCTGTCGAAAAGACGGCCTAAGAGGAGTTAGACTAGATGAAAGCTGTTGTAGATCAGGATGCCTGCATCGGTTGCGGTGTCTGTGCTGATATTAGCCCCGAAGTCTTCGAGATGGACGGTGATGTGGCTGTCGTGATTGCCGACCCCATTCCGGCCGATAGCGAAGAGAGCGCCCAGGAAGCGGCCGAGGCCTGTCCTGTCAGCGCCATCGTAATCGAATAGCGCCGCTGGCGCTGGTTCACGGGCGGCAACTTTGCAGCTTGGAACCCTCTTTGGCACTCGCCGGTAGAGGGTTTTTTTGCGGCATTATACTCCACTGTCTCTATGGGGGTAGTGGCCTTGTTTGAAAGAGGATAAAATGGATAAAATTGACGGCGTTGCACTTGAAGTTCTGCAGAAGACTGAGTGGGTGGCAATAGCTCTGGCCGGTCCTGATGGGCCGCATGTAGTCGCCACCTGGGGGGATTATATCCGCTCCCTGGGAATTGAGCCCAACAAACTGCTCGCACCGGCCGGTCTCTTCAACCGGACCGAAGCCATGCTGAAAAACGACCCACGGGTCGAAGTACTGGCTGGTTCACGTGCGGTAGCGGGAGAGAATGGACCCGGCAAAGGCTGTGCCCTGATCGGTACGGCAGAGCTGCAGTACGAAGGTGATGATTTCGCCAAAACAAAGGCGCAGTTTCCCTGGGCCCGGGCCGTTCTGGTTATCCGGGTCGAAAAGGTCGAGCTGCAACTCTGAAGCTCTCCCCGGTAACGTTTGCTTCTGGTCTCTCAGCCGAACAGCGAATCGGTTGAGGGACTATCACCTATGGAAAGGATCGAGGTTGGCCTCGGCTCCACAGTAGAGGCAGACCGGGTTTTTGCCGATCAGCTTGCGGCCACATTGCGTGCAGTCCGGGTTGACTTTGCCCTGAGAGGACCGGCCGTCGAGTTTTCCATCACGCAGGTCGATCTCCCTCAGCATCTCAGCCAGATCATCATCCTTGTATCCATGTTGTTCCTTGAGGATTGTCCACAAGGCCTCGACAAGCATGAAGAGTTTTTCGACATCCCGCTGCAGGAGTCCTGTTTGCCGGTCGGTGTCGGAGGCCCTGCGCAAAGCTTCACTACCTGAACCAGCCTG
>CAZMGQ010000207.1:0-4698 GCA_964565855.1 uncultured Lentisphaerales bacterium
TTTTTTGCCTGTAGTTGCTTTGGTTGCAGCAGCTTTGGCAGTTGCAGTTTTCGACGCTGGAGCTGCTTTCTTGGCCGGTGCCTTGCCAGTTGTTCCGGCCTTGGCGGTACTGGCTGTTTTTTTGCCGGTAGTTTGTTTGGTTGCAGCGGCTTTGGGAGTTGCAGTTTTCGATGTCGGAATTGCTTTTTTAGCCGGTGCCTTTTTGGTTGTAGCTGCCTTGGCGGTGGGCTTTGCTGCTTTGGCTTTGGCCGGTGCCTTGCTGGCTGTTGCGGCAGGTTTTGCGGTACCGGGCTTGGCGGCAGCAGTTGCGCCAGCCAGTTTTTTGGGTCGTGTAGTCTTTTTGGCCGCAGTTTTAGCGGTGCTTTTCGGCTTGTCAGAGGTTTTGGCGGCTCCAGTGCCTTTGGTGGACTTGGAGGCAGACTTTGCGGATGTTTTTTTGTCGGAAACAGGCTTCTTTTTTGCCGTTGCAGTAGACTTGTTTTTTGAAAGGGTTGCAGCCATGCCAGCCCTCCTTGTGTATCAGGGTTCTGCTTGAAGAGCAGGCACTCTAGCAAAGCCGGTACAATAAAGTCAAGAACAAGGAAATCAGTCAAAAAATCGGCGTGCGTTTGCGGCGGTTTCGCCTCTGCGCGATGCTACGGTGCGACAGGTATCGGAAAAACACGCCCTACCTTTATCAGGATACTGTTTTAGGCGAGACTTCAAGTTCTCCATGAAACCGGTATAGAAATGGGAGGGAGAAGTTTCTGTTTGCAGGATACAAACGTAAAAGAAGCCGGTTTTCATGGCGTGCCTTGCCCGCTTACGCTGCTGCGGCGAAGTAGGGTGGTAGTTAGTCCCCGGCGCGCTTTGCCCGCCTACGCTGCTGTGCAGCTTCGGCGCGGCAGCCTTCGCTCATACCTGGCGTGCCGAGCGAAGGCTGGTCGGGGCGGTGGGATTTGAACCCACGACCTTTTGGTCCCGAACCAAACGCGCTGCCAGGCTGCGCTACGCCCCGAGGTTTCTGCTTGTGCTTGCAAACAAACCACCACTCTACAGGAGATTTGCAGGGATTGTCAAACCAGTTTTTTTGTGTCATTAAAACGCCTCTTGTGGCATAATCCGGCGCTCTGTGAAGGAATAGTGTTTATGCAGCATATCTTTATCTATGGACCACCCGGTTCCGGCAAGACGACGCTCGGCCGTGCTCTGGCCGGGAGCCTCGGGCTGGAGTTCTGTGATCTCGACAGTCGCATCGTGAAAGAAGCCGGTAAATCGATACCGGAGATCTTTGCGGCAGAAGGCGAAGCGGGATTCCGACGGCATGAGGCGGAGCAATTGCGCCAAGTGGCAGGGGCGACACAGGAGATGGTGGTTGCCCTGGGTGGCGGTGCCCTGCTGGATCCGGTCTGTCGGAAAATGGCGGAGGGCAGGGGGCAGGTGCTGGTGCTGGAGGCGTCCTTGGCCGTGCTGCAGAAACGAACCGCCGCCCAGGCCGGCACCAGGCCGCTGCTGACAGATGCCGATGAACAGGCGGCGGAGAACAGGCTGGCACAGTTGCTTGAGGAAAGGCGTGAGCATTATGCGTCGTTTGAGTTGCGGCTGGATGCCTCACAGGATGATCTGGCGGCCAAACTGGCGCTGGCGCAGCGTACACTGGGTGTTTTCCGGATCAGTGGCATGGGGCCGCAGACTACGGCTGTGAGGATAGGGAACGGGCTGATCGGGCGACTGGGCGAGTATGTGCAGAGTTTCGGCTGGCAGGGCAGTTTTCTGGTGATTGCCGATGCCAATACGGCGGACAGTTACGGCAGACAGGCGCTCGAGAGTCTGCAGGCGGCCGGTTACCGGGTCACTCTCAAGACCATTCCGGCCGGCGAATCACACAAGAGCCTCGAAACTGTGGCCAGTCTATGGTCGGCCTGTGTCGAGGCGGGAATTGATCGAGGCGGCACGATCGTAGCGGTCGGTGGCGGGGTGGTGGGAGATTTGAGCGGCTTTGTGGCGGCCACCTGGATGCGGGGTGTCCGCTGGGTGGGTATTCCAACCACGTTGCTGGCGATGGTGGACTCGAGTCTGGGCGGCAAGACGGCTTTCGACCTGCCGGAGGGCAAGAATCTGGTGGGGGCTTTTCATCCGCCGGCATTGGTGCTGGCCGATCCGACGACACTTGTCACGCTACCGGAGGAGGAACTGCGTAGCGGGGCAGCCGAAGCAGTAAAGCACGGGGTGATCAGTGATCCGGCGCTTTTTGCCGAGTTTGAAGGCGGCGGCGAATGGGGTGCGGATGCCTGGACGGTGGCGCGGGTAGCAAGGGCGATGGCAGTGAAGCTGGCGATAATCGAAGAGGATCCTTACGAAAAAGGAGTCAGGGCTGCGCTGAACCTGGGACATACCATCGGCCATGCGATTGAATTGGCGTCGGGGTTTGGTCTGCGTCATGGCGAAGCGGTTGCGGTCGGCATGGTTGCCGAGGCACGTCTGGCGGAAAGAATGGGGCTGGCGGAAGAGGAGGGCTTGAGCGGGCGTCTGGTCAAGGCACTGACAGCGCTGAAGCTGCCGGTTGAGCTGCCGGGAGGGCTGGACCGCAAGCAGGTCGGCGAAGCTATGCTGCTGGACAAGAAGACGGAGGCGGGGAGGCTGAGGTTTGCCCTGCCGCTGCGAATTGGTGAAGTCCGGACGCGAGTCGAAGCCAGCCTCGAGGAAGCGCTGGGGGTATTTTGATGACATCAACTTTTTTGAAAGCCAAGTTGCACATGCTGCAGTTGACGGCGGCTGAGCTTGATTATGAAGGCAGTATTGAGATAGATCAGGATTTTCTCGATGTGGTAGGTATGAAGCCTTACGAAAAAGTGCTGGTTGCCAACCGGGAGAACGGATCGCGGCTGGAAACATATATTATTGCGGCCCCGCGTGGCAGTGGTCGGGTTTGTCTGAATGGGGCGGCAGCGCATCTCGGTAAGGTCGGCGACCGGGTGATAGTGTTCACCTTCTGTCAGTTGGCAGATGACGAGATTGAGGGACATGTGCCGCGAGTGGCAATTTTCGGCGAAGGCAACCGGATTAAGGCCGTTTAGCCTGTGACCGTCTTATGTTGAAACAGGCAGGAATGCCTGTTATACAATGGGGAGCTATTTGGTTACGGTTCGCGGGGACGCTCACCCTCCACATTCTGGACTAAAACAGGCAGGAATGCCTGTTATACATTTTTTTGGATTGCGGTTCGTCCGACTTCGCCAAGAAGCTACGGCCAAGGGCGTAAGATTTTATTCTTCGGGGTCTGTCAGAACGTGGGGATATCTTTCGGACTCGTAGCTGCATATAGGAGGCTCACCGACATCGCCGACTTCATAAGAACCTCCAGCCTGACATTGCGGGAGGTGCGAGCGCTGAAGATAGTCGGCCACATCATCCAGCGTCAGTTGTGCTCCGATAGTCAGCCCCTTTTCGATAGTCAGTTGTTCCTTGGCCGATTCGAGTTGCCGCAGGTTGTTGAGGCAGATGTTCATCCTGGTTGTTTCGCGCGACTGGAGGACGTTGGGAATTGCCAAAACGGCGAGCATACCTATAAGCAGGACGACAACCATCATCTCAAGCAGGGTCATAGCGTGGCGCCGGGAAACAGAACTCTGAAAATTGATTGACATGACAGTATCTCCATCAAGGCTATAGCAATAGGAGCAAGTTCTGTGCCGAGCTTAGGCAAAAAAAGGAGCAGAGTCGCTTGACCCTGCTCCTTCATCTCAACCTGCAGCATTCAGTACATTTAAATCGCTAAATGCGCAGTTGGGCTGCGAGTATTAGCTCTCCGGCAGTTCGTGCTTCCACTTGCCGTCCGATGTTGTATAGTCACAAGTCGGGTCGTCGCCTATATCACCCGCAGTGTAAGCACCACCAGCCGGACAGGTAGGCATTTTTTTGCCCTTAATGTATTCGGTGAACCCTTCTTCATCACCGACGGTGTCGGCAACGGCTTCTTCACCTTCAGCGATGTTATTCTGGATAGCCCACTGCTCCTTGGCCGAGTCGATCTGGCGCAGGTTGTTGATGCAGGCGTTCATACGGGTGGTTTCACGAGATTTCATGAAGTTGGGGATGGCGATGGCGGCCAAGAGGCCGATAATCGCGACCACGATCATGATTTCGACGAGGGTAAAACCTTGTTGCAGTTTTTTCATGGTTTGGTTCTCCTTGGTTCTTGAGGAAGCCGAATTTGGCAAGAGTTGTAACAGCACCAAGCGTGCCAAGTTTAATCGTCCTGCAGTTTGCGGTAAACGGAAGTCAGGCTGATATTGAGTCTCCGGGCTGCTTCCTCCTTGTCGCCGCCCACGTCATGCAGCACCTGTTCGAGGTATTCTCTCTCCTGTTTGCGCAGGAACTCTTTGAGTGAGCGACCGGCATGGGGACTGTCATTTCCATTCTCCGGCTCAAAGTCATCCGGCACGGTGGCTCGTGAGACGATGCGTGAGGGCAGCACATCGGGGGCGATTTCGCTGCCTTCGACAAAGGTAATGGCGTGGCGGATGGCGTTTTCCAGTTCGCGGACGTTGCCGGGCCAGTTGTAGTGGAGCAGGATGGCCTCAGCTTCGGGGTTGATGTGGGGTGCGGGATCGTCCTCATCCCACTCGTGGGCGATAAAGTGGCGGGCGAGGGGCATGATATCTGCAGCACGGGCGCGCAGGGGCGGCAGCTCGATGGGGATAACGGCCAGACGGTAGA
>CAZMGQ010000208.1:0-3370 GCA_964565855.1 uncultured Lentisphaerales bacterium
TCTCGGACATCTGCTACGTAATCATCGACCCGCGCATCCGTCTGCGCTGACCATAACCATCGTTCAGGTTTTATAGAGGGCGAACGTCACAGCCTTTCTGACGGCTCACCACCGGTTCGCCCTCCAATTTCACATCATCCGATCGGTATATCATCGAGGGCGAACTTACTCTTCAGTCCGCCGTTGCAGGAGCTTCATCCGCTGCCGGAGCTGCCGGAGCTGCCGGCTCAACTTTGGTCGCTTCGGCTGCTTTGGCTGCCGCAGCCTCCAGCTCCTTGACCCGTGCTTCGAGCTGTTTCTTTACTTCTTCAGCTTCTTTCAGCTTCCCGGCCGTCGCTTCCAGCTCTTTCACACGAGCTTCCAACTGCCCACGCGTACCTTCAGCCTCTTTCAGTTTGCCCTCGGTCGCCTCTAGTTGACCGACCCTCTCCTGCAATTTGTTTTTCTGAGCCACTACTTCTTCCATCTCGGTCTTGAGCGCGGCCAACTGGTTTTGCAGCTCCGGTACAGCTTTATTGGCTTCCTTGAGACGGTTGTAATCGGCTGTCTGCTGGTCGTGTTTTTCCCGCAATTGCTTCAGTTCGTTATCACGTCCGCGAATGCCCTCTTCAAGCGACTTCGTCTTCTCCTGCAGCTCTGCACGTTCTTTTTCGGCGGCCGCCCGACGTGCCTGCACGTCCTCCACATTGCCTTTCAGCTCCTCAGCCGCTGAACGGGCACTTTCGAGTTCCTTCCGCAGGTCTTTCTCACGTGAAGCCTGGGCAATACGTTCTGCCGAAAGTTTCTCCACCTGGGCCTTGAGCGGTTTGTTGGCCGATTCAGCCAGTTGCAGATCGGCTGTAAACGTCTCGATGGCATTCGATGCCACTCCCAATGCCGCTTCCATCCGCTCATAACGCGGCCAATAACCCGCGTAGCGTTTCTCCATCGCATCGTGCCGTGCCTGCAACTCGGCATATTCGGCAGCGGCAGACTCACGCACATTCGAAATCCACTGACGGGCACCGAGCCCACCCAACAGCAGCACAACAATGGTCACAAAGGCGACAAGCGTTTTCATGCGATCATGTTGGCTTATTGTATCCATTATTGCAAGATTACATTTTTGACCCCCAAAACGGGAAAAACCGGGAACCCAGGGCTCCGTACCTGCAGCACAGACATGCACCAGCCTGGGAACCCCGAGCGCTGGCTCGGGCCGGAGAAGGCTAAACAAACCGCTGAAAAACTGTATAACAGGCATTCCTGCCTGTTTCAGGACCAAAAAACTGGGACTGCAGGGCTCTGTACCTGCAGCACATACATACACCAACCTGGGAGCCCCGAGCGCTGGCTCGGGCCGGAGAAGGCTAAACAAACCGCGGAAAGCGCAGTAAGCCGCGGAAAAAGACTGTATAACAGGCATTCCTGCCTGTTCAGAGAAGGCTAAAAAAACCACCACAGACGGCTGTGGCAGAGTCCAGACACTGCCACAACCGTAATCTGGCAATAGCTTTGCAAGATTACAGCAAAACCGGGACCGCAGGGCTCTGTACCTGCAGCAAATGACTGTAAAGCAAACCGCGGAAAGCGCAGTAAGGCGCGAAAAAAGACTGTATAACAGGCATTCCTGCCTGTTCAGAGAAGGCTAAACCAAACCATCACAGACAATCTGTGGCAGAGTCCAGACACTGCCACAACCGTAATCTGGCAATAACTTTGCAAGATTACAGCAAAACCGGGACCGCAAGGCTTCGCACCTGCAGCAAATAGACACCAAACCAAAGACATGTGCATGAGAGAGCATTTTTTTTGCAACCTTGATAATTTCGCTTGACTCTATCAAAATACTTTAGTATCTTCGCCCGCATTGGTGAAAGAGGTCATTCCAGCCCGTGTTCTGCGGGTGCTGAACAGGGCCGTACCTCCACAATCACAGTCTGGAGTCTGTCATGAAAACTTTGACCCAGCTCTCGCTCACCGCAGTCATTACGCTGCTGTTCCAAACGGCTGTTTTTGCCCAGGGAAGCCTGATGCCTCCCGGTCCGCCAGCCGCCACCATGAAAACGCTCAGTCAGATCGAGCCGCGCACTGTAATAGACGCACTGCCCTACACTATTACAAGCCCCGGCTCCTATATCCTGACTGGCAACCTGGATCTGGATGATGATGGTGATGGTATCATTATAGCGGTACGGCATGTCACCATAGATCTTAACGGCTTCGGTCTGCAGGGGTCATATACGTTCGACCCCAGCTCCCCTGGCGCTGACGGAGATGGGGCCCATGCCGTCCGTATCGGGGCCGGCGGTGGTGATGTCACCATCCGCAACGGGTTCATAAGCAACTGGAGCGGCGACGGCATCAATGGGGCAAATGCCAGCGGCACCCTCAGATTCCAGAATATTGTTATCGAGGAGTGCGGTGGAGATGGAGTCAATGCCAGGTCATCAAATATTGCTATCGAAAAAATCACTCTCGCAGTCGAGCGATGTGGCGGCAACGGAATTGTGGTATCCAGAGGCAGGATTGAGAATGCCACAATCCGCGCGGTAGGTGGATATGGTCTGGTGTGCAGTCTCCAATCCGATACAGCACCAGCAAAAATTGATGTTGAAAAGCTGCTGTCGGATGAGAATGGCCGCGGAGGCGTACTGGTCGAGGGTGAGGGCTCTGTGCGGCTTGCCAATGTGCAGATAAACGGGAACGCGGGTCACGGTGTGGCTGCCGTTGCAGGCGGCAGCCTGTTGGACGGCAGCAGCAACGGTATCGGTCAGATGATTACGATTCAGGGTGCAGATATCAGCCACAATACCGGTCACGGTATCGATATCGATCTCAGTGGCGATGGTGCCGTCTATCTGTCGCTGCCCGGAATATCAGATGCGCCCTATTCCCCGCCCTTCTCCAGCCGGCGCAATACCGGCTGCGGCATCCATGTCGGGGCGACCGGCGACTCTTCCCTGGAGCTGAACCTGCGTGGTGCCTACTGCAACGAAAATGGCTGCTCCGGCCTCAGCATGTCGCTCGGCGAATCTGTCCAGGCGGTGGTTGACATCGGCGGTGGTTCATTTTCCAACAATGCCACCAATGGAGTCTATATCGGCTGGGATTCCTTGGCCAAAAAACCCATCAAAGGCATTGCCACCTCTCTGCGCGCCGACGGCAACAAAAACGGCAGCGGCATGGTGATTGAGGCGGACGGTTTCAGCATCACCAACAGCAGATTCAGCAACAATCACGCTGCCGGCATCAAGGTGTCGGGAGACAACAACTACCTGACCGGCAACTTCTACCGCGATAATGATACCGCCCTCGATGTCAGTGGCGACAAGAATGTCGTGATCTCATCTGTTTTTGCCGGCGATACCCAGACTCCCATCGTCAACTC
>CAZMGQ010000208.1:3380-4692 GCA_964565855.1 uncultured Lentisphaerales bacterium
CCGGTCGAAGGCCTGGGGATTACGATTCCGTCTTCGTTCAACAACCATTCCTTCTAGAAAAGGGGCCAGCCATGAAAAGAGCAGCATTGATCTGTCTGATGCTTGCCACCGCCTGGCTCCTCAGGGCCGACTCCACCATCAGCAGCACCAACTGTTACGCCTACAGTGGCAACACCGGCTGGCTCAACCTGCATGCCGATGGAACCCACGGGGCCGTGGTGGGACGCTGGTACAGCACCGGGTCGATCTGGAGCCCTTCCATCGGCTGGTTGACCCTCGGCAGCGGCACCCCCGCCAACGGCTGGAGTTATGCCAACGATTCGGCCACCGACTGGGGCATCAACCACGATGGCGCCGGAGCCCTCACTGGCTTCGCCTATGGTGCCAACGTCGGCTGGATCAACTTCGAGCAACAGTACGGCAAACCGCAGATCGACCTCGCGACAGGTCGCCTGAGCGGTGCGGTCTGGGGAGCCAATATCGGCTGGATCACCTTATCCAACGAAATGGTGGTTGTATCAACCGAACGCCTCGCCAACGGACCGGATCTCGACCGCGATGGACTGCCCGATATCTGGGAGTACAAAGTCGCCGGTGATCTCGGAACTCTTGACGGAAATCATGATACCGATGGCGACGGTCTTTCGGACGGTAAAGAGTTCCTGGTCGGGACCGATCCGCTGGATCCCGACTCGTTCTTCGGAATTGTCGAGTTTCAGCACCGCCCCGGCACCGACCTGTTGCGCTTTACGACGGTGCCGGACCGCGTTTATTCCGTCTACACCCACGACAACGTCCCACCCAGAGCCCCCGAATTATCGGTCCAACGCCTGCAACCCGGCACAGATCCGATCCAGCAAGTCATCCTCGACAACTCCGACGCCTCCCAACGCTTCTACCAGATCAAAGTCAGCCTCCCCCTGCCATAGTTACTTTATGAAATAGCCTCTAACGAAGTCTGAGGCACCGCTAAACATCGCCAAGCGTGAACAAGTGGCCTCTGATATGATATGCTCTGATGTCGCGCAGAACGAAAACGCCCTTCCGGTTCTGCGACGAGATCAGATGACATGTCCACAAATCAGGAAAAAACAGCCAAACGCTATCACGCGCTGCTCAATGTTCGGCGCGAAGTGGCTGCTTTGGCTCAAAAACTGAAGTTCGACGACTCTTTCGACCAAGACAAGTTCGACAACACTCTGCGCACCAGACTGCTGACCGAATTGAACCCCGCCTATCCGCTGATGGTGGCCATCACAGGCGGCGGCAGTACCGGCAAGTCGTCACTCTTCAACTCAATCGTGGGCGACAA
>CAZMGQ010000209.1:0-4683 GCA_964565855.1 uncultured Lentisphaerales bacterium
TTTCCCGGTCTCGCCCGGCGGGAAGTTATCTGCTAGGATATGGGGCATGAATCAGACCAATTTTGACCCAAGTGTTGCCGATCCTCGTGATCTTCAGAAGAAATCTTCCGCTGTCAGCCTTTCCGACATGGAGGTTTTTGTGTTTCCCGATCTGGCCTACAGTCTGGTGCTGGCCAACATCATGTCGCCGATCCTCTGGAGCTGGCGTGATGATCCCTGGTTCAAGGGGATCGAGCGGCGCGGCCCGATGGCACGCGTCAACCGACTGCGTCAGTTTATCATGGACAACTATGCCTTCAATCTCGACCTCGAGACCTGGGGGCTGACGACGCAGGCGCGGGAGCTGGCGCGGTTTTCCGAGTTTGTCGACCGGGAGTCGCTGGCCCAGTCGAATGCCCTCTTCGGCTATGAGGGGGACCGCTATTATTTTGATATCGACATCCGCACCCACTTCGGGCTGGATAAATACACCGGTGACATCATTCCATACTGGAAAACCGAGTCGCTGGAATCGATGACGGCCTTCCGCTACAAGGATGGTTATACGACCGGGGCGGGGGAGTGTGTATCGCTGGCGGCACTCTATGCGGCGGCGCTCTTTGTGGTGATCGGGGTGCCTCTCAAGGATATTTTCCTGATGGCGACGCCCCTGCATTCGCAGAACTATATCGATATCGGTGACGGCTTCCTCTGCAATAACCGACGCATCGTGACCAAGACGATGTGGTTTAACGGAACGGAGCTTTCGGCACAGGCCCGGCGGGCACTGGAAAACGAACGGGTGACGCTGGTGGCTCACGAGACGGGCAGTATCCATCTGCTCTATCCTGAAGCGGATATCGCGCCCGAAGCCTACGAGAGGTTCAGCAGCAAGCTGAAGGCCTATCTTTCGACCGAGTTGACGGTAGATATCCTGGCCAATTTCCTGCGCCAGGTGCCGGACGGGCGGTCCTGTTTCGTGATGCGCTGGTCGATCCACGGCCGTGACCACTATATTCCGCTCGAGAGGGTCTTCGCTTACGAGGCCAGCAGCAGGTTCCGGATTGCGAGTGATACGCGCGACAAGCTGCTGGACGAGATAGACCAGGCGGAGTTCAAGCACGAGCATCGCAAGGAAGACATTATACTCAACGACCTCGAAGATTATCTGCGCGAAAATCCGGTTGATATTCACAAGGAAGAAGACCTGTTGCGGCTGCGGAAGCATACCGACCGCGGTTGTCTGAACACGGCAGAGATGATCGAACGGCTGATCCGGTTCTGTCATGTCGAGCCGCGTCTGCCCGATATAACGGCCAAGAAACTTTCGCGATCTGCCGAACCGCTGGACCTGAAGCCGACAATGAGCCGCGATGAGATCATTGCGCGGATCGAATCGCTGCGCGAGAGCAACGTCATGTGCAGCATGGCCTTTTATGCTTACCGCGACCTGGCCACGACCGAGCCGCTGCCGTTTCTGATTGCCGCGCTGCAGCGTAATCCAGTGTGTATCGACGAGACAGCCGAGATGTCCGATGCCGACATGATTCAGCATTACGCTGAGTTGACCAACGAGTCGATCTTCGAAGGCGTGGGACGTCTGGCGCAACCGGATGAAGTGCACAACTTCCGCCGGGGCGATGGCCTGGAGCGCATTCTGACGGTGGCGACCGTGATGCGTGAGCGTCACCGTGATACCGACTTTACCGTTGTCTGTGAAAATGGTGCGGCGACCCTGTTGCGCGGCAATGAAACTGTGTGCAGCTTCCCCAGCAGCAAAGTCCCGCGTGACAGCCGCTGGCCGCTGGCGGCGATTCCTCTGCGCTGACAGGCAGCCCTTATCAACATGTTGCCGGGATATTGCAAGACATGAATAATTTAGCCGTATGTCATGAACCAGCCCGTGATCTGCCGGTCACCGGGAGTTTTGATGTGGTCGTCGTCGGGGGTGGTATCGCCGGGGTTGCAGCGGCTCTGGCGGCGGCCCGCAGCGGGGTTTCGGTCTGTCTGATCGAGAAACTGTTTGCGCTGGGCGGGCTGGCGACCCTCGGCAACGTGATCTCATATCTGCCGCTCTGTGATGGGCGTGGACGACAGGTGATGGCGGGGCTGACCGAGGAGCTGCTGAAGCTTTCCGTAGCCGGAACGCAGCAGGCGGACCGGGTGGCGCGCTTCGACGTGTTGCCCGACTGCTGGCGGCCGGGCGGAGATCCCGCCGAGCGGCGCAAACACCGCTACTATGTGGACTTCAACCCGACCGCCTTCTTCCTGGCACTCGAAAAAGCCGTGGTGGATGCCGACATCAGCCTGATGTACGACACGCATTTTGCGGATGTGCGGCGAGAGGACGGACGGATCACGCATGTGATTATCGAAAACAAGAGCGGCCGCCAGGCGATTGCGGCCCGGATGGTGATCGATGCCACCGGCGATGCCGATGTCTGTCATGCGGCCGGTGAAGAGACCGAGTCACTCGATTCGAACGTGCTGGCCGGCTGGTTTTACACCCTGCAGGAAGGTGCCCTGAAGCTGCATATGCTCACCAGAAAGTTCTGTCACAATGCCACGCGCGAAGGCGGCGACGGTCCGTTTTTCCGGGGAGATGTGGCGGCGGATGTGACGGGCCATATTCTGGGCTCGAGGGAGATGCTGCGTGAACGTCTGGCGACGATGCGCGAACGGAAGCCGGGGGTGGAGATCCAGCCGATTCAGGCGGCGACCTTTCCCGGTTTCCGCATGACACGGCGGCTGGTGGGCAGCTATTCGCTGCTCGGTGAGGACAAGTATCGCTGGTTTGAAGATGCGGTAGGGCTGACGAGCGACTGGCGCAAAGCCGGACCGGTCTGGTCGATTCCGCTACGCTGTCTGGTAGCGCCTAAAACGCATAATCTGGCTGTGGCGGGCCGCTGTATTTCGGCTGCCACATCTGTCTGGGATGTGACACGTTCGATTCCGGCCTGTGGCGTGACCGGCGAGGCGGCCGGAGTGGCGGTATCGCTGGCGCTGGAGCGGTACCAGGGCGATCTGGGCCGGACTCCGGCAGCCGAGGTGGCCGCCTGCCTGCGCAGTCGCGGCAATCTGCTGGCGCCGGAATATGTGGCCGAACTGCCGGCGGAAGAAGCGACCGAAGAGCGGGACGCAGACTGAAACCGGGTTGCTCAGGGTTCAGGTCGTCGGGTGGCGGCGACAGATGACACCGGCTTCGGCCAGCAAGGCGCGAGTCTGAT
The DNA here is from genome assembly GCA_964565855.1 of uncultured Lentisphaerales bacterium. Lineage (GTDB taxonomy): Bacteria > Verrucomicrobiota > Kiritimatiellia > RFP12 > JAZUKQ01 > CAZMGQ01. The sequence goes on from CAZMGQ010000209.1 coordinate 3,207, forward strand.
CGCCGAAGTGGTACTCTTCGTCGTACACGACTTCGCGGATGCCGGCGTTGATGATCATCTTGGCACAGGTCAGGCAGGGGCTGAGTGTGACGTAAATGGCGGAATCCTTGAGGCTGATGCCGTGGTAGGCTGCCTGGGTGATGGCATTTTCTTCGGCATGTGAGCAGATGCAGTCACCGAGAGCCGTGCCGGAGGGTGCTTCGCTGGCACAGCGGGCACAGCCTCCATCGCAGCAGTTGGTGATGCCGCGCGGAGTGCCGTTGTAGCCGGTGGAGATGATGCGGCGTTCCTTGACAACGACGGCGGCCACTTTGCGCCGGCTGCAGTTGCCACGGCGTTTGACCACATGTGCGATATCCATGAAATAGGTGTCCCAGTCGGGCCGTTTGTCGGAAGGTTGTTTTTGAGTCATATCTGTGTCTGGGGCGCTGCTTGTCGCGCTAAAGTTGTCCGGTGGCGATTATTGCTGTGCTTCGCCTGTCATGGGGACAAAGCGTACCGGAAGAACGGCCTGCTTTTCAAGCCTGTCGGCCTGCTTCGTCAGCAGGACGAGCTCCTGCACGCCGCCTTCGGGGCCTACGGGGATAATCAGGCGACCACCTTCACGCAACTGATCAACCAGGGGCTGCGGCACATGATCCGGCGCACAGGTCACAATCACGGCATCGAAGGGTGCGGCATCGGGCCATCCCTGATATCCGTCGCCGGCACGGACAAAGATATTTGTGTAGCCCAGCCGCTTCAGATCCGCAGTGGCCCGTTCGGCCAGCGGTTCGACAATCTCGATGGTATAAACCCGGTTGACCAACTGGGCCAGGACAGCCGCCTGGTAGCCGGAGCCGGTGCCGACTTCAAGCACCCGGTCATCCGGCTGCGGGTCGAGCACCTGGGTCATGAAGGCCACGATGTAGGGCTGCGAAATAGTCTGGCCGTGGCCGATCGGCAGCGGAAAATCGCTGTAGGCGTTTTCGCGTACGTTCTCGGGCACCAGTTCGTGGCGCGGCACCTGGAGCATGGCTTCGAGGACGCGCGGGTTGCTGATATCGCGTCCGATTGGCTGCAGTTGCTCCTGCACCATGCGTTGGCGCAGCATGGTGAACTTTTCCTGTTGGGCCTCGTCGATTGGTGCCCGGTCGCAGCCGACCAGCGGTGCAAGGGCTCCGAGAAGCCCCAGAGTTTGCAGTGTTTTCTTGGCTTTCATAGCGTTATCCTCCCGGGCAAACTGGTTCGCATTGCAGCAATTGTCATTTTCAGTAAAGTGTTTTACGTTACTGACGCATGTATTTCAGCATAGCAGGCGGGTATGGCATTTGTCCAGTGGCTGTTGGAACTCTATTGCGATTCAGACAGTAGCAAAGAGGGCAGGTTACGCTATGGGTGATGCGTAGCATAAATAATACGGAATTATTCAGGTATCCAAATTATAGACCAGGCAGATAAATGTTGTAATTTGTTGCGGTTTGTTGTAAGCTTGTTT
>CAZMGQ010000210.1:0-2755 GCA_964565855.1 uncultured Lentisphaerales bacterium
CGGGTCCGGCGCAGTCTTTCTCCCCGGGAGGCCACCGGGACAACCTCTTCGGCAAAGATACCTTCGGCTGCCAGGTCGCGCAGGGCCAGCTTGGTGCTTTCGGCCTCAATGTAGCCCTGGCGGCGGGTGCCATCGGCACTGTATCCCCGGTAGCGGAAGGTGCCCATCTGCGGATCCGGCTCAGGCTTCGAGGAGGAGGTCGCCGACGACAGCGGCGGCCACATCGGAGCCACAGAGTGTCCGTACCAGTTCGAGGGCAAAGGCGATCGCCGTGCCGGGGCCCTGGCTCGTGATCACGCCACGGTCGCTGACGACCGGCTGATCGGACTGGTAGCTGGCGCCGGTGAGTTCACCCTCGAGACCGGGGTAGCAGGTGGCGCGACGGCCTTCGAGCAGACCGGCGGTAGCCAGTACGGCCGGTCCGGCACAGATGGCTGCCACCAGCCGGTCGGTAGCGGCGGCCCGCTGCAGGGCGGCGATGGCTCGCGGCTCGGCCTGCAGGGCGCGGGTGCCACCCATGCCGCCCGGCACAACCAGCATGTCGGCGGTACCGAGCCACTGATCGTCCCAGAGGGAGTCGGCCAGCAGCACCACATCGCGTGAGCAGATCACCTCGCACGAGGTGCCGGGGGTGATAACCCGGACCTCCACTCCGCCGCGGCGCAGGATATCGATGATAGTCACGGCCTCCATTTCTTCGGCCCCGGTGGCCAGCAGAACAGCCGCTTTTTTAGCAGAATCAGACATTAAACGCCTCCTATAGAGGTTTGCATTACCTTATTCGGCTGATTTCTGTTGCCGCAGAGCATCGACATCGTCGGAGATTTTGAAGGCGACACTTATCAGTTCGGCGGCAAAGTACATTATCAGCAGTTTGACCAGGCCCATCAGCGGGAGGACCAGCAGAGTATAGATTCCGGGCCAGAAGCGGGCGGGCGGGCCCTTGGCTTTTTTGGGAGCTTTGGCCTTTTTGGTCACTTTGTCGGGGGCTTCTTCGCCCTCGTCCTGCTCTTCCTGCAGGCCGGGTATATTGCGCAGTTGCTGTGCCAGACTTTGCGGCAGGAAGCCGCTCATCTGATCCAGAGCAGCATCGGTGCCCTCATCAAACATCCAGGCGGCGGAAGCAGGGCGATCGACCTTGGAAGATATTGCGTTGCTGAGCAGCGGCAGAGTGGGCTTGAGGTGGTTGGTGAGGTCGCTGCCGTTGAACCAGACAGCTACCAGAGCGGGGACCGCCATGACCACGGTGATGGTGAGGACTGCCTCTCCGACACCGCAGAGGAACTGTTCGATCATGGGGGCAACGATATGGCGTGAGCTGCGCAGACGGCGGATTTCGGAAGCCCGCATGAAGAGGGCCTGCAGGGCGAAAAACACCCCCAGCGGCCAGGCGGCCTGCCAGAAGATCAGTGCCACCCAGCCGAAGAAGCCCAGTTTGACGTTGGGCGACCAGGCTTTGATCCAGGTGGGGATCAGCGTAATTCCGCAGATGATGATTGCAAGCTGGAAGATCAGTCCGACAAGGTCGCGGAGCTTCTGTCCGTCGCGAAGCTTTTCGAGGTTGGAGCGCATGTTTAACAGTTCCATGGTGTTTTCTCCTTCGGCTGTATTGGCCGGCTGTGGCGATCACAGCGGCGGGTCTTTGGGTTGGATTATGCCACAGACAAGGGGAAATGCGAAAGTTTTTTATAGCGACCGGCCTGCAGGGGCGTTTCCATAAAATGAAAATAGGGCTCCCGCAGCTTTGCCGGTCAGAGAGTCTCGACAAATTTCTTCATGCGGGTCAGGCCCTCTTCGATCTCGGGCAGGCCGCAGGCGTAGCTGAGGCGGATGTGTGCATCGGAGCCGAATGAAATGCCGGGGACGGCGGCCACATACTGCTGGTCGATCAGGCGTTCGCAGAAGGTAAGTGAGTCGAGTCCGAAGGCGCTGATATTGGGGAACATGTAGAAGGCGCCCATGGGCTTGATGCAGGTCAGGCCGGGGATTTCGAGCAGCATCTGGTACATGCGTTCGCGGCGGACGGCGAAGGCGGCCACCATTTCGGTGATGTTATCGCCACATTCTTCGAGTGCGGTTATGCAGCCGTGCTGGACAAAGGTGGTGGGGGGTGAGGCAGTGTGGCTCTGGACCGTGCACATGGCCCGGATAACATCGGCCGGTCCGGCGGTATAGCCGCTGCGCCAGCCGGTCATGGCATAGGCTTTGGAGAAGCCGTTGACGGTGATGGTGTGCCGGTAGATCTCGTCGGAGAGGCTGGCGACACTGACGTGCCTTTTGTTGTCGTAAGCCATCCATTCGTAGATTTCGTCGGAAACGATATAGATATTGTGGGCGACGCAGACTTCGGCGAGGGCACGCAGCTCTTCGGCCGTGTAAACGATGCCGGTGGGGTTGGAGGGGCTGTTAATGATCAGTGCGACGGTACGCGGGGTGATGGCTGCGGCAAGCTGGTCGGGGGTGATCTTGAGACCCTGATCCTCGGAGCTGGCCACAAAAACCGGTGTACCGCCGGCCAGGCGCACCATTTCGGGATAGCTCAGCCAGTAGGGGGCGGGAATAATGACTTCGTCGCCGGGGTTGCAGAGGGCAAAGAAGACATTGGCCAGCGAATGTTTGGCGCCGCAACTGACGAGAATCTGTGACGGGTCGTAGGTGAGGCCGTTTTCGCGCTGGAGCTTGGCGGCAATGGCCTGACAGAGGCGGGCGATGCCGGCGATGGGGGTCTATCTGGTTTCGCCGGCCTCCAGGGCCC
>CAZMGQ010000210.1:2765-3398 GCA_964565855.1 uncultured Lentisphaerales bacterium
TGGTAGCGGCAACTGCCAGAGAGGGAGTGGCGTAATCCGGCTCGCCGGCCGAAAGGTTGCAGACGCTGTGGCCGTCGGCGGCGAGCGAACGGGCCCGGCTGGCGATGGCGAGTGTCGCAGAGGGCTGAATGTCTTGAAGAACCCTATTCATAACAATATTTCCGGATGATGGGGGTAAAGTCGTTGGTGTTGAAGTTGATGATGTCCATTTCGCGCAGGGCACTGCCGGGGGAGTCCGAAGCGTGGGCGGCGTTGATCATGATACTGGTGCCGAACTCGCGCCTGACCGAGCCGGGACGTGCCTTGTGGGGGTCTGTCTCGCCGAGGCGATCGCGGATTTTGCGCACGGCGTCGATTCCCTCGTAGCAGATGGCGACACAGGAGGCATCGGCACGCAGGGGTTTTTCTTCGGGGGTACAGTTGGAGGGACGGTAACCCGTCATGTATTCGACAATGTTTTCGAACTCGTAGGCGGCATAAGCCTGGCTGATGCCTTCGCAGAAGAGGCGGACTTCGCTGGTGGGCACTTCGAAGCCCAGTTCGCGACTGACGGCGGCGGCAACGCGATCGGTGCCCAGAAAGGGAAACTTGCGACGCAGGGAATCGCGCACAGGATCGTAAAACTGCTCGGCC
>CAZMGQ010000210.1:3408-4663 GCA_964565855.1 uncultured Lentisphaerales bacterium
GGCGACAATGCGGAGACCGGCGGAGGACAGGAGGTCGATGATGTTGCCCATGCGGATGCTGGGGTGGCGGAAGTTGTCGGGCTTGAGCATGACGAGGGTCTGTTCGACGCCCTCGCCGCCATCGAGATCCATGGCACTGTTGACGATGCCGCTGCAACAGTCGGCATATTCGCTCCAGAGGCGCAGGGTCTCGTAGGTGAACTCGCGCGTGGGGCCGACCAGAACAGCCGGTTCGAAGTAAGTGGCACGACCGGCTGAGTCGAGAATATAGTCGCCGTAGGTTTCGCGGACGGTTTCGCCACAGCCCCAGCGGAGCGAGGCGCTGCCGGTGAGCTGCCAGATTTTGTTGACGGCGTCTCGGCCTTCGAAAAGGAGGCACATGGTACGGTGTGGCAGTCCGGTCCGCTGGCAGGGACTATATTCGCGCAGTACATATTCGGCCAGAAGGTCGCCGAAGGGAGAATCCGGCGGCTCGCGCAGACGTACGGCCTCGGCATAACGGGTAGCCAGCTCCTGCGAAGGCCCGAACATGCGGGCGCCGACGAGGTTGAGGTCGGTACGGCTCAGATAGCGTGCAATCACACCCCCCGTACGTGATTTACGGATGGTATGGGGGTTGATTAATACGTATGCCAGCTCTTTCGCCATTCGGTCCTCGGGAAACGGGTGCCCGCAGCAATCCGGCAGGCAGAAAAAAGTGCGGAAAAGCGTAATAATTACCGGGGTCAATGTCAAGGATGAACGAGTTTTTGAGCAGTTTTGGAAAAAGCCGACAGATGAGCACAATTTTCTATGGTGCCGACTCATCTGTCTCCTGCTGCTGGTTAAGTTCTTTCAGGCGTCGATGCAGGGTTTCGGGATGCGGGCTGTGGGGCAGGAGGGTTTCGAGCCAGTGCCGGGCTGCGGCTGTATCTCCCTCGTTCCGGTCGAGATCGGCCGGGTGCAGCAGAATCTGGCTGGCAGTGTGACGTGCGTCGTCTTCGTCCCGGCCGTCTGCGAAGTAGCCTTGCCAGGCTGCCCAGGCTCTTACCCACAGTTCGCGTGCCCGGTCGACATCCCCCGCCTGGCGCCGGATATGGCCCAGCTCAAAGATCAGGCCGGGGTGGCCGGGGATATGGCGCAGTCCATCGCGCAGGAATGCTTCGGCCTCTACGGTTTTGCCGCCGCGCCGCAGCCAGTATGAACCGACGATCCAGGTGTCCACTTCCTCCGGGTCGAGCCGCGCCGAAAGTGCCAGCCAGGGGAGGATTTCGTG
>CAZMGQ010000211.1:0-4653 GCA_964565855.1 uncultured Lentisphaerales bacterium
TCGCCGATCCGCGCACCGATCAAAAGATCGAGTTTGTCGGTGGCATCCGTGGCACCGGTGAGCTGGTGCAGAAGGTTGATGCCGGCGAAGCCTGTCTGGCTTTTTCGATGTATCCGACAGCGGTCGAGGACATTATGCAGGTTGCCGATGCCGGCGAGGTCATGCCGCCCAAGAGCACCTGGTTCGAGCCCAAACTGCGCAGCGGCCTGCTGGTCCACCGGCTGGATTGATCGAAAGCAGCGGGGGCCGGCCGGGGCCTGACAGGATTCAGCGCCAGACGTATTCGTCGGCCCCGCTGTCATCGTCTGTCACCGGCTTGTCCGGCTCTCTGGGTGCCACCGGTGGAACTTTGATCTCCAGCGGAGGAGGTGTTGTCTCTGCGGGTGGTTTGGCTGGCGCACCGGCAGGCTTGCGTGCCGGTTGTTGGCGGCTGCTCCTGACACCTGCTGAGCGCTGCTTTTTGACAGGTTTGCGTCGCCGCACGTAGAGTGACAACAAGTACAGAAAAACCTGCCGCAGCACCAGCCAGGCCAGCAGAATTACAACCACCCTGATCACGGTCGTCTCGTATTGTCTGACCGTCTCAAACCAGTCGCGCAACCGGTCTTGCAGTGTAGTCACAAGATCTCCTTTCCACCGTTGAGCCGGGAGGTAACATGCAACGGTACCGACTTGGTGCCCTGGGTGATGCCTTCGGGAGGTTCAATCAGAATCGGCACGGGTGGTGGCAGGTGGGTTTCGCCCAGAAATCGCGTAAAGACGAGATATCTCCCACGTTCGCCATGTTCGAGACGGAAGGCGATCGGAACAAGAGTCTGCAGGCTGGTTGTCAGCCTCTTGGCCAGCGACGATACGGCTTCGGGCAGGGTTATCAGCGTGGTGGGGCCGAGGGCTTCCAGATCGTGGATAAAGTTTCGCAGATGCTGCTCGAGCTGCTGGCCCTGCGGAACGGTCACCCAGGGCAGTACGGGATCGATGGCCATTCGCTCAATGCGCTTGGTCTCAATATATCTCTGCAGCATGAGGAACGTTTCGTCCGAAAGAAAGTCCGGGTTTTCCTCCTCACTTGAAAACAGGAGTTTGTATTCCAGTACAAAAAGCCGCAATTCATCCAGGGCGGTGATCAGGTCTATGTCGAACTTTTCAGCTTCGTCGATCAGCTCTTCAGTTGTCGAATAGGTTACTATCAGCACTCGTTCCTGATTCAGCAAACTCTGGCGGAGAAACTGCATCAGTGCGACGCTTTTGCCACTGCCGGAGGCGCCGATGCAGAGACACGCACGACCGCGATACAGCCCGCCGAAGCGCTGATCCAGAATCGGTATGCCTGAAAGTGTCTTGCCCTTAGAAGTCATCGTGCCTCCTTTTGGTTCAGAGCATAGTTGAAAAAAGGCCAGAGGTCAAAAGCTGAAGGCAGCCTTCCCGCGCGTGGCGCGATGGTTTTATCGGGAGGGTCAAGTGTCCCCTTGCCCTGGGGACGACGTGACATTCGTCCCTCCCAAGCTCAGAGGTCTACAACTCCTTGAAAACCTCTTTGGAACAAAAGCAGATCGGACAGACCCAGTCGGGCGGGAGATCGGCAAACTCCGTGCCGGCTGGCACATCGCTCAACGGGTCGCCGGCGGCGGGGTCGTACACATAACCGCATTTGGTACATACATAACGTCTGCCTGAGTCAGGTTTCTTCATGAGTCTCTGAAGCGTTGCCGGTTACCTTTGCCACCCCGCTACTTTCTGGCCCGCCGGATCGGGATGAAGAGAAGGTCGAGATTGCGCTGCCCGTCGGCGGTGACTTCGTTGCGGTAGAAGCGCCAGAGGAAGGAAGACTTGCGCGACCCGTCGGCCCGCTTGTCCCAGGTGATGGCCGGGAACACGTCGAGGCTGGCATCGTCACCCTGACGCTCGTAATTGACCAGCCACCAGAAGAGATGGAAGCGTGTACGGTCCCTGCCGGGCTTGCCGTCGGGCTGAACTTTCTTCGTTCGCTCGTACTTGCAAGTCCTGAAGAGCAGAGACCGTTCGCTCTCCGTTTCATACCCTTGATCCTTATAGGCGGCCCTATGCTTGTGGCTGTAATACAGCCCGAGCAGTATGGTACGTTCGTGCATCAGCCTGTCGTAAGTTTTAGGGCCATCCAGCTCAAATCTTGCTACGCGATTATCTGATGCAAGCGATAAAATTGCCAGATTTCTGAACCGTTCATGCTCCAGACTCCGCACAGTGCCTGCCTGGTTACTGCTTGTCCTCGCACGGACCTTTTCACTGTCACGCTTCAGGAAGAGAAACCATCGTGAGCTGCGGTGCGCCGCCATGCGTTCGAGTCCGGGGTCGGTCTCCGAATCCAGTACAGATAGCACATCGTCAAGTTTGCCGCGCGTATCGAAGCGGTAAAAAGGATGGAAACTGATCTTCTCGGCGCCCTCAATATCACGGCGTCTCATACCCCACAAAAAGCGGGTTTTGGAACGTTGTCCGTTATCGACATGTCGCAGCAGTGGGAAAAGCCAGAAGCCACTGACATCGCCGCTGATTGTGCCGAAGAGCGGCGTGAAGTAGTAGCGGTTGCGCGCTTCTGTGTTGTTGTAGCCCCAGGTGCCGAAGAGCGGCGTCAGGAGGACGTTGTTTTTGTCCTCCCGGTAGTAAAAAGGCAGCAGCCAGGAGTAGCTGCCCCGGTCGCCCGAGTATTTCCTGTGACGATAGATGCCGCCTGCCAGTGTCAGGATTTCCTTGTCTTTCGTGCGCGTCCGCCAGGAGAGGAGCAGTGGGATGGCCTGGGTTCTGGTGCCATCTTCCTGAGAGGTCCGACCGATATAAAGCAGCGACCTGAAGGTGTCGCCATGCTGGTCGTATAAAGGCAGGAAGCGACTGTGGCGGGTGCCGTCGGCTTCTCTGCCCCAGCCGATCAGGCCTGCTGCCAGATTCCACGAGCTGGCGCCCTCGTTGTCGGTACGCCGCCAGGTCAGGAGCGGTGGAATGGCTGTCCACTGGTCTTCGGGGCTTCGCCTGCGCCTCATCCAGAGTGGTGTCAGGGTCAGGTCTTTTTTCTCATTGCGATAATAAAGCGGCAGCAGCCAGTCGCGATCCTGACCCTCGGCCCCACGGCGGCGATGGAAAAGTCCGGCAGCGGCAAAGGTGCTGGTGGCGCCTGTGGCAGAGTCCAGACTCTGCCACGAAAGCAGCGGCGGAATGGCGCTCCAGCTTGTGCCGTCGGGTCGTTGCTGTCTGGCCCAGAGCGGCGTCAGGGTCAGGCCGTCCGCCTGGTCCCGGTAATAAAACGGCAGCAGCCAGTCGCGGTCCTTGCCCTCGGCCCCGCGACGGCGATGGAAAAGCCCGGCAGCGGCAAAGGTGCTGGTGGCGCCTGTGGCAGAGTCCCGACTCTGCCACGAGAGCAGTGGCGGAATGGCGCTCCAGCCGGATTCATCGCTGCGTTGCCGTCTGGCCCAGAGGGGTGAGAGGGTCAAACCGCTCTGCTGATTGCGATACCAGACCGGCAGTAGCCAGTCCCGGTCCTGATCTTCGGCCCCGCGACGGCGATGGAAAAGCCCGGCAGCGGCAAAGGTGCTGGTGGCTTTGGTGGCAGTGTCCCGACTCTGCCACGAGAGCAGCGGTGGAATGGCAGTCCAGCCGGATTCATCGCTGCGCTGTCGCTTGGCCCAGAGGGGCGAGAGGGTCAATCCGCTCTGCTGATTGCGGTACCAGAGCGGCAGCAGCCAATCGCGATCCTGACCTTCGGCCCCGCGACGGCGATGGAAAAGCCCGGCGGCGGCAAAGGTGCTGGTGGCTTTGGTGGCAGTGTCCCGACTCTGCCACGAGAGCAGCGGTGGAATGGCAGTCCAGCCGGATTCATCTTTGCGCTGCCTTTTGGCCCAGAGGGGCGAGAGGGTCAAGCCTCTGTACTGATTGCGATACCAGAACGGCAGCAGCCATTCGCGGTCCCGTCCTTCGACCCCGCGACGGCGATGGAAAAGCCCGGCGGCGGCAAAGGTGCTTTTGGCGCCGGTGGCAGTGTCCAGACACTGCCACGAGAGCAGCAGGGGGATGGATTTGCAGTGCTCGGGGCCCCGTTTGTCATAGCCGTAGATGAGGCTGTAAAAGTAATCCGTGCCGCTGGAGTAGAAGGGGTAGAACCAGTATCGTTCACTGTCTTTCGTGATGTGTCGTCCGCCGAGCGGCCAGAGCCAGAAGCTCTTTTTATATGCCTCGTCGCTGTTATATTTGTTGCCGGCCAGCGGCCAGATGCGCCAGCTCTGGTAGTCGCCCCAAGTATAGAAGCGTATCAGACCGGCAGCCATCCAGAGTTTGTAATCGTCCTCGTTCCCTTTGGTGTATGACCAGAGCGGCAGCAGGGTCATGTTGCCGCCTTTTTCATCCATGGGGCCATCGTAAAAGAAGAGCGGAAAAGCCATGAACTGGTCTTCGCTCCAGAAAAAGGGGAAAAAGCGGTGTTTATTTGTGCGGGTATCGAAGCGACCGAGGGGCCAGAGGACGTTATAGGTGGCGTATTCGCTCGACGGGAAGTCCTTGTACCTGGAGAACAGCGGCCGGATGGCAAAGCTGGTATCGCTGACCTCCCCGATCGGCCAGAGGAAGGAGAGACTCGAGTCGCGGTAATAGAGCAGGGGCCAGAGGTTGACCCGATCCGCGTCCTGCTGT
>CAZMGQ010000212.1:0-4621 GCA_964565855.1 uncultured Lentisphaerales bacterium
CTTGCTCTGCTGTCAGGTTCATCGAGCGCAGAATGTCGGGCGTCGGCTCATAGGCAGTCTTGCAGTTCTTGCAGATTGTCCGCAACAGACGCTGCCCCAGCACTGCTTCGAGGGTCGAAGCAATCAGGTAGGGGGCGACATCCATATCGATCAGACGTGTGACGGCACCGGCGGCATCGTTGGTGTGGAGGGTCGAGAAGACCAGGTGACCGGTCAGCGATGCCTGGACGGCAATCTGGGCCGTCTCCAGGTCGCGCACCTCACCGATCATGATGATGTCGGGGTCCTGACGCAGGAAGGCACGCAACACACGCGGGAAAGTGTTGCCCTGCAGGGGGTTGATCGGGACCTGGATAATGCCGTCGATATCATACTCGACCGGCTCTTCCGATGTCAGCAGCTTGGAGCCCTCACGGTTGATCCGTCGCAGGCAGGAATAGAGCGTTGTGGTTTTACCCGAACCGGTCGGGCCGGTGACGATGATAATACCGTTGGGCTTGACGATATCCTGAGTGATCTGGTCGTAAACGTCCTCGGGCATGCCGAGGTTTTCGATATCGAGCGAAACCACACTGCGGTCCAGAATTCGCAGCACAACCGATTCGCCGAACTGGGTCGGCAGACAGGAAACACGCAGGTCGATCTGCTTCTGTCCGACATGGACCTGGATGCGGCCGTCCTGCGGCAGGCGCCGTTCGGCGATGTTGAGGCCGGCCATGACCTTGATACGTGAAATCACCGGCAGGGCCAGACTCTTGGGCGGTGGCGTCATCTCGTAGAGGGCGCCGTCGACACGGTAGCGGATACGGAAGATTTTTTCGAACGGCTCGAAGTGAACGTCTGAAGCCCGCGCATTAACCGCCTGGAAGAGCACCAGTTGCACCAGGCGGATAACCGGTGCGGAACCGGCCATCTCGGCCAGCCCCTTGTCGTCCAGCTCATCGCCACCGCTGACGATGGTCGTCTCGTCGAACTCGGCAATGGTGGAGAGGATGTTGTCGATCGTGGTCCGGTCGTCGCCATAGAGCTGTGCGATGCGCTCCTGCACATCGGCCTGACGGGCCAGAACGATCGAGACTTCGCGCGAGAGGACAAAGCTCAGCTCGTCGATCTCGAGCGGGGAGGGGACTGTCGGCGTGGCCAGGGTGACATCGGTCGAACTGGCGGCGACCGGTACGATGTTGTACATCCGGGCAAAGGAGCCCTGTACGGCACGGGCAACTTCGGGATGGGTATCGGTTGCCGCGAGGTTGATCACCTCGTAATCATGGTAGCTGCCGAGCATTCCCAGCAGGTCATCTTCCGCCACATACCCGCTGTCGACGAGGATGTCGCGAATGGGTTTGCCGCTGCGCTCGTGCTCCTCCAGGATGTCGGTGGCTGCAAACTCATCAATCACACCATTGCTGACAACAACATCCAGCACGGGATCGGATCTGGTATTGGTACTCACGCCCGGTCTTCTCCTCAGCGTTACCTGACGCCCATTTGTTCTTTGAGTTTTTCAACAACGGTATCGGGGTCGCGCGACTTCGTGATCAGATCCTCGTAGTGGATCATGCCAGCCTGATAAAGGCTCATCAGGTGTGAGTCTAGCGTCTGCATCCCGAACTTGGCCCCGGTCTGGATATCCGATGTGATACGGTGGGTGTTGCCATCGCGGATCATCGCCTGGATGCCGGGGGTGGTCACCATCACCTCGAAGGCGGCCACACGGCCGGGCTTGTCCTTGCGCGGCAGCAGCAGTTGCGAAATAACGGAAACCAGACCGACCGAGAGCTGCATCCGGACCTGTTCCTGCTGGTCGGTCGGGAAGGCGTCGACAATCCGGTCAACCGTCGTCGAGGCTCCGGTGGTATGCAGCGTGGCAAAGACCAGGTGCCCCGTCTCAGCCGCTGTAATCGCCGCCTGCATCGTCTCAAGGTCACGCATTTCACCAACGAGCACGACATCGGGGTCCTGACGCAGCACACGTCTGAGCGCTTCGGAGAAAGACATCACGTCGCTTCCCAGCTCACGTTGTGTGACAATTGAAGATTTATGCGGATGGTAATATTCGATCGGGTCTTCGACTGTCACGATATGCACCGCCCGCTGCTCATTAATGACATTGATCATGCTGGCGAGCGTCGTCGTTTTACCCGAGCCGGTCGGCCCTGTGACCAGGATCAGGCCGCGCGGCCTGAAGAGCAATTCCTTGACCTGCGGCGGCAGACCGATCTTCTCAAGCGTCATCATCTCAGTCGGGATCTGACGCAGCACGATACCGACATTACCCTTTGCTTTGAGCACGCTGACTCGAAAACGGGCCAGATCCTTATAGCCGAAGCCGAAGTCTGTCCCTCCGCCCTCACGCACTTCCTGCTGGTGTTCGGGAGAGGTAATGGCCCGCATCAGCCGATCCGTGTCATCCGGCTCCAGCGGTGGCAAATCCAGCGGCACCAGATCACCGTGAATACGCAACATCGGTGGCGCATCAACTGTCAGGTGCAGGTCCGAAGCACCTTCAGTAACTGCCAGTTGCAGCAGTTCTTCCATCCCAACATGCTGATTTTCGCTCATCAGTCTTCATCTCCCATTGTCACACGCATGACTTCGTCGAGCGTCGTTATCCCGGCCAGAGCCTTGCGCAAACCATCTTCGCGCAGGGTACGCATACCGCCCTCGCGGCCGCGTGCACGTAGATCGCGCGCTCCCGTACGGTCGAAGATCATGCGCTGGATATCGTCATCGATCTTGAAAATTTCAAAAATACCTTTTCGTCCACGATAGCCGCGGTTGGAGCAGCGCGGACAACCTACACCCCGGAAGAGCTCCACCTTGGAGGTTTCCCCAGCCGCACTGCCCAGCAGTTGCAGCTCCCGTTCCGAAGGTTCATAAGATTCGCGGCAATCCGGACAGATACTTCGTACCAGTCGCTGCGCCATGGCAGCCCGCAACGCCGAAGCCACCAGGAAGGGCTTGACCCCGATATCGAGCAGACGGGTGATGGCGCTCGGGGCATCGTTGGTATGCAGCGTCGAGAAGACGAGGTGACCGGTCAGGGCGGCTTCTGTGGCGATCGAAGCCGTCTCAAGATCTCGGATTTCACCGATCATCACAATGTTGGGCGCCTGGCGCAACATCGAGCGCAGGGCCGCGGCAAAGGTCATGCCGATATCGGTATTGACATGCACCTGGTTGATACCGGTCAACTGATACTCAACCGGGTCTTCAACCGTGATAATCTTGCGGTCGGGCAGGTTGATCTGGCCCAGACAGGCGTAGAGTGTCGTCGTCTTGCCGGAGCCGGTCGGTCCCGTCACGAGCAGTACACCATCCGGCAGCTTGATCAGATCCTCGAAAACCTGCTGGTCGTCCGAGAGAAACCCCAGCTCCGGCAGACCCAGCACCAGGCTCTGTTTGTCGAGAATACGCATGACGATACTTTCGCCATGGTTCGTCGGCACTGTCGAAACACGCAGGTCCAGCTCGCGACCGCGGACGTTGATCTGGATACGCCCGTCCTGCGGAACGCGCCGCTCGGAGATCTTCATGTTGGCCATCAGCTTGAAACGCTGCAGGATCGTCCCCTGCAGCCGCTTCGGGGGCGACTCCTGCTCCTGCAGCACACCGTCGATCCGGTAGCGGACCCGGAAATGCTTCTCCATCGGCTCGAGGTGAATGTCCGAAGCTCGGCTCAGAAACGCTCGCATGATGATCGAGCCGCAGAGCTTGATGATCGGAGCATCATCTTCGCCGGTCGAGCCGCCACCGAGCTGATCTTCGAGGCCCGTCTCCTCAACACTAACGTCGTCATCAGTGATTTCACCCAGGATCCGCTCGAATTCCGTCTCGGACTGTTCGGGGTAGAGCATTGCCATGACGGCCGAAATCTGCTCTTTCTGGGCGATTACTCCCTCAACATCACAACTGAGGGCGTAGCGCAAACTGTCGAGTGTCCCGAAGTTGGTCGGATCCGATAGTGCCACGGTCAGGGTGTTGCCGCTCTTGAAAATCGGCACAACACCAAAGCGTCGGGCCAGGTCGCCCGACACCAGATCACGCAGTTCGTCAGTTACTTCGACGCGCGAAATATCGACAAACTCCATGCCGAACACACCAGCCAGTATCGAGAGGATCTCTTCTTCGGCTAACGTACCCGTTGCCAGAAAGACGTCGACAATCGACTCCCCCTCGCCTGTTATCTGAGCGGCCGCCTCATCCACCTGGGATTGGGTGACCAACTGATTTTCTAACAAAATCTGTAAAACATAATCGTCATTGGATGTCACAGTGACGCTTCTCCATTCAGGCATCGCCAGAGCGGTTTTTTCAATAGGGCGATAGCATACAGTTTCGCCGTCTGCTTGCCAAGATAAACCGCTGCCGGGAGAATTTTGCTGCGACCCGTAGGTTCAACTGCTAATCTCAGGTCAGTTGTTGCGAATGGATGCCAAGCGCAGACATTCGGCCCACAGCCAACAGCAGAAAATCTCTGCTTGTCAGAAGCATTTGTCAAACCCGCTAATGGAGTTCAATGAAGATGAAACGCTATCTGTCTCTTATGATCATACTGGGCCTGGCGGGGTGCGATTAAGTTTAGTTGAATAAAAAGTTGAGATAGGTTGTTCGCATCAAC
>CAZMGQ010000213.1:0-4608 GCA_964565855.1 uncultured Lentisphaerales bacterium
CGACTGCTGCGCCTGCAAGACTCCTGAAAGAAACAAGAGCCAGACGCACAAACCGAGCGCAGTCTTCATGGTATGCATTGGAACCTCCGTTTTTTGATGATTACACAATTATCCAAGAAGGAATATGGCATATCGCAAGCTTGACCGCAAGACTTTTTTATGTAAAATTAAACCGCAGTTGCAGAGGCTGTGGCAAACAGCGTGGAAGAGAGGAAAAACATGCGGACATCGGCAGTAACGGCAATTATCGCGGCAATCGCTGGTTTGGTGTGGGGTGAAGTGAGTAGTACGGCCCTGTCGAACACCATTATCTGGAGCATAGGGACAGAGAACGGAAAGCCCGCAGCCCCCGGCGGGGCTCTCGTGGCAGGTGAGTTCCGCAAGCTCCGTGCAACGGCTCCCGTGACCACGGTACGGACCCCGGCCGATGTGCCACAAGATCTGGCCGCCGGCCAGTCGCTTGTTTTCCACCTTGGAGAGGTTCCTTACACGGACCTCATCTTGCGTCTGGCTTTGGCAACCACTCCCGATCCACAGGGAGCCTTCGGCCCGGCCACGGATCGCCGTGTGAGAGTAAAGTTCAACGACCGTATCATCTGGAACCGCTGGTTTGCGGAAGGACATGCCAGACTTGCAGCTTATGTTCCTCCGACCTATGTGGAGAGGGGCGACAACCTGCTTGTCATCGAAAATTGCGGAAGTGAATCTCTGGCCTTTGATGCAATCAGTCTGGGGGTTCATATCCCCGGACCATCGTTGCTGGTGGCATTGACAGGAGCCGAACGTCTGGCCGGCAGCGTGGCGGCGGACGTGGCTCAAACTGTCCTGCGACTGGGATTGCCCGAGGGGACCGGAAAAGGCAGCGCGCAGGAAGAACAGGTACCCCACCGCCAGGCTCCGCAGGATGTGGCGGCAGCAATCGGGTTCTGGCGGGAAATGGTCGCCCGTCCTGTGCCGGATGGAGAAGATGCCGCCACACGGAAAACGCGTGTGGCATGGGACAGGGCCATCACGGCTGCGCTTCGGCGCGGATTGCTGCCGGTGGTTGAGTTGCAGCCGGCACCCGGCACCGGCGCGAGCGAGGTCGGATGGGCAGCAAACCGCTATGGAGGGGCTGTAGCAGCCTGGCTGACGCGGCCTTTGATGCCAATACCGGTGCTGCGGGACAATATCGGGGGAGCAAGGGTGCTGAGCCTGTACCGGCAGGGAATACCCACGGAGGCGGATGCCGTTTTTCTGTATGCGGCGGCGGGTGCGTTCGGCGGCCGCATCGACCGGGTTGCCGGTAGATTCCGGGCGGACGATTGCTGGAGCAAGGGGCATCCGGCGCCGCCGCTCGGACTGTGGACACAATCCCCGACACTGCTGGGCGATGTGCGCGAGCAACGCCGGAACGGACAGCATGTTGCGCAGACGATGGTTCAGTGGCTCATGTCCGGCGGCGATGCTCTGGTGGTTGCGGGGGGTGAGGCCGGGAGCGACTTCTTCCCCGATCTGCCCGGCTTACCCTCATCCGCCTGGGAAGCAGTACGGCTGGTGTTTGCGCTTGGAGAGGGAACGCCGCGTGGAATGGTTTGCACGGTCGTTCCGGAACGATTAGACGATGCCCTGGCAGACACCTGCTGGGCAGCGAGCGAGAATGAGCCCGACTGCATTACGGCTGTCCTGATGCCAACGCCCAAAGATACAGACAAACCGGTCAGGCTGATCATGCCCGCTCCCGGTGCAGGGGCTTCCGCTGAAAACATCCGAACCCTGTTTCCCACCGTACAGTCCGGTGCCGTTTCCACCATGTCCAGCATCTTGGTCGAAATCGAGGTTGCCCGCTAATTACAGGTCACTCCGAACCTTGCGAAAGAGTTGCCCGGACACTGTAAAACATCCCTGTGAAGCGGCGTTTTTTGCGGTAGTGCGCCGCATGAAAGCCGTTTTTGCGCAGCGCTGGTTAATAGTTGCAGTCGTGGTCCATTGCTGGCACAATGTGGGGCCGAGGAAACAAGGGTCATGATCTCACTTTATATGGCACTGTTGCTGACAGGATTTGTGCTGATCACGCTCGAGGTATTCATACCCGGTGGCGTGGTCGGTGCCATCGGTGCTGTGGCCCTGGTGGCGGCAGCGGGAGTGGGGCTGGTGGCTTTCGACGGGGCCATGGGCCTGCTGGCCGCTTTCGGTGCCATCTTCTTTACCGTCGGTGCCATCATACTCTGGCTCAAGTATTTTCCGAAAAGCCGCATGGGCAAGGCCCTGACGGTTTCCACCGACCTGCAGGCGGCTCAGTCGGCCCCGTCGGAGCTGGCAAGCCTGCTGGGGGCAACGGGTGAAACAGTTTCGGCCTTGCGTCCGGCAGGTTTTGCGGTGTTCGACGGACGGCGGGTGGATGTGGTAACCAGAGGCGGCATGATTGCCGCGGGACAGCCGGTCCGTGTGATCCTGGTCGAAGGCACCCGCGTGGTCGTCGAAAATGTCTCGGACAGCGGCTCCTGGCCAACCACATGATTTTTCCAAGGATGTATCAATAAGAGAAGGAAACAGCAGACATGAACTCTTTCACACTCAACCCTCTTTTCGCAGCTGGTGGCGGCGGAGCTCTGGTAGTTCTCGCCGTACTGGTGATTCTGGTTGTCGTCATTCTGGCGGCAGTTGTCTTCCAGGTCATCGGCATCTGGATCCGTGCGCTCGTTTCGGGCGCCAGCGTAACGCTCGGATCCCTGATTGGGATGAAGCTGCGGCGTGTCAACCCCTCACTGATCGTCGATGCCCGTATCCGCCTTATCAAGGCCGGACTCAGCATCAGCACCGATCTGCTCGAAGCACACTTTCTGGCGGGAGGCGACGTAATCACCGTCGTCAACGCCCTGATTGCGGCCGACAAGGCCGGCATCCGCCTCGACTTCCAGAAAGCGACAGCAATTGACCTGGCTGGCCGCGACGTGCTGGAAGCCGTTCGCACCAGTGTCAACCCGAAGGTGATCGACTGTCCGGCCCACGGCACCGGCAGCGGTGCTTCCGGCATGCTCGACGCCGTAGCCAAGGACGGTATCCGCCTGCTGGTCAAGGCCCGCGTCACGGTCCGTGCCAATATCGACCGCCTCGTCGGCGGTGCCAACGAGGAGACGATTGTCGCCCGTGTTGGCCAGGGTATTGTCAGTGCCATCGGTTCGTCTGACTCCTACAAGGATGTCCTCGAAAATCCCGACAAAATCAGCGCCAGGGTCCTCGAAAGCGGCCTCGACTCCCAGACGGGTTTCGAGATTGTCTCGATCGATATCGCCGACATCAGCGTGGCCGGCGTCAGCGACGTGGCCAACGTCGGTGCCCAGCTCGAAACCGAACGGGCCAACGCCGACAAGCAACTGCGTCAGGCCGAGGCCGAAGGCCGCCGCGCCATGGCGGTGGCTCTCGAACAGGAAATGCAGGCCCGTGTACAGGAAATGCAGGCCAAAGTGGTCGAGGCCCGAGCCGAGGTGCCAGCCGCCATGGCCGAGGCCCTGCGAGCCGGCAAGCTGGGCGTGATGGATTACTACCGTCTGCAGAATGTCGAATCGGATACCGATATGCGCCGTTCGATCGCCGGTGGTGACACAGACAAAGAGTCCAAATAACCTACGGAAGCGGTAACCCGATGTTGTCCCTCCCACATACGTTCCAACTCCTGCTGGCAGCCGGTCATGGCGAAAGTCTCGGCACCCTCATCATCATCGTGCTGCTGGTGGTGGGACGTATCATCAAAGAGGTGCTGGAGCGCCGGGCCGACCGTTCGTACCATGAGCCGTCCGAAGATCCTTTCGGTGAGCCCTACGTTGATCCCGGCCCGGCTGAAGATCCGGTAGACCCGTTGCGGCGCTTCCTGCAAGACTTGCAGCAGCAACAAAGCGGTGGCAGAGTCTCCACTCCGCCACCGTTGCCGACCCGTTCGCCACCTGCGCCACGTCACGCCGCACCATCAGTCCCGGCACAGTCCGGCCGACGCCGTATCGTTCGTCCGGCAGTGCGGCGTCCGCCGCCTCCGGTCCGGCGTCCCGCGTCCGCCCGGACCCTCCCGGCTGCCGAACCCGACAAAGTCGCACACAAGGCACCGTCAGTTACGCCTGCCAAGGCCAACCCTGCCCAGCAGCGCTTGCTGGCGATGTTGTCCAGTTCCGATCGTCAGCGCGATGCCATACTGCTGCGCGAAGTGCTCGGCCCTCCGCTAGCCCTGCGACACGACGACAATATGTTGTGATCATTCGGAGCCACAGCTAGTGGACGATCAGCAACAACGGCTCCGTCGGCATGGGAGCCGAGCCGGAAACAAAGAGTGAATAGGTCTGTTCTCCGTCTGTCAGACTGCCACGATAATTGACAACTGCCCGGTAAACTCCCGCCACGGACGGCTCGGCAATCAAAACCTGTTCGACATTGTCCGTAATGTTGGTGCCGGTGGTGGCGACACTATCGTAGCTGTTGGTCGCCCAGTTTCCCACAAAGGGCATCACGAACGGCAGGTGCCGGTTGTCCTGCGGATCGACGACCACCAGATCGAGATCGTTGACCAGTACCGGGGTGCGATTATCGTGCGAGGTAGTCGGTGTTCCGGGCGGATCCGTCCAGCAGAGAGTTGCCCGG
>CAZMGQ010000214.1:0-4604 GCA_964565855.1 uncultured Lentisphaerales bacterium
GCGGTATGTCCCGCCGAGGACGGCGGTCTCCAACGCGCGGAGGATTATCCCGCCGGGGACGGCGGTCTCCAGGGAGAAATGCTGGAGCCCGCGGTATGTCCCGCCGAGGACGGCGGTCTCCAACGCGCGGAGGATTATCCCGCCGGGGACGGCGGTCTCCAGGGAGAAATGCTGGAGCCCGCGGTATGTCCCGCCGAGGACGGCGGTCTCCAACGCGCGGAGGATTATCCCGCCGAGGACGACAGGTGGGTAAGATCTTGCAAGAGCCCCAACTGAGACTCACTACTCCATCTGCACAATGCAATGCACGTCGCGGCACCTTGCATCTCAGGGAAAGAAGTTGACAAGCAGCACTCACAGATGATTCAATTATCCCGATTGTCATCAATTTGTGCCAACACATGAAGGATACTCGCCATGAGAACTCGGTTATTGACGACTATGGTCGCTCTCTTGACTTTAACTTTTGCCTTGCAGGTTGCTGCCGGGGAAGTAACCTGGCTCGGTGCGGGCACCAAAGCTTTGGACACTTACGGTCGCGCCAACTTTTTTGAAGATGTCGGTGGTGCCTGGGACTGGCAGACAGGTGTTGACCAAAGCTCACTTGAGCCCTACGGCATGGCCGGAAATGCAGCAGTTAATGGTTACGACCTCTGGGATAACGGGTCTGTTCCCGGAGCAGGCGACACGGCCAGGTTCCATTTTCAGGATGGGCGCAACAATTTTGTCAAAATCAGCGGGGTGTTACCTGTTGAAGAAATTGATGTCATTATCGATGGTGACGACTTTGATCCGGACCACATTATACTCAACAGTTATGCCTATGAGTCCCCGCTCAACCAGGTCTATCTGGACAAAGACCTGGAGCTTGAGTCCGTTTATGTAAGAACTGGCTATACCAGCAATTCTAAATCATATTTGCATGTTATGGACGGCCGTACTCTGACTGTTACGGGTGAGGTTCCTATGACCTTTGTTAACTACGGCCTCAACAGTATTATTCTGACGACAGCCAGCTCGACTTTACGTCTGCATGGTCCGGAACAACTGATCGGACTTGATTTGACCAGTTCACGAGCAGCCAGCCCTGTCGGTGGCACTGGAATTGTCGAGTTTACTTATCCCGGGGCTGAAATAACCCTTCTTGCTCCCGGAAAACACACTGTCAGTGGTACCGATTCACTAAACAGGCTGGCTTACCCGGCTTTTTCTCTGGTCAGACAAAGACTCCGTGTCCGCAGCGACCAGACCTGGATCAACCCCGATGGTACTGCGGGAATACATTTCCCCGGCTCAAGAGATACTGCACAAATTAATACAGAAGAGCCATTCATCGAAGCAATCGATGAAGAGCGCCTCGACAACCTCGGCAATGTGCCCTTCTACTTTACCTTCTACGCCTCAAAAAATTACATTGTACAGGTGCCAGCGGGCACCTATCAGAGTTTCCACCTCTGGACCCGACTGCACTATACTTCAAACAAGTGCTACCTGAAGCTCATCGGGAATGTGAATCTGGCAGGAGGTACAGTGCTCCCCGGCCAGGCCGATACTGCTGAAGAAGAAGGCTTTGATGCCAGCCAGAGTGACTACAGCGTTTTCCTGGATTCAAGCTCCAACTATACTTCTGCCAACCTCAATCTCAACGGCTACAACCTTAAAACGACCAGGGGGATACTGATGCAGGCCCGGGGCTCAGATGCATCCAGTGACTATGCACGTGCTCTGGCCGAAGGTTCAATCTTCGATATCGGTGGCGACTTGGTCATGATCAGCGAAACCCGCCCCGGCGGCAACCTGAACGGAAGCGATGAGCTTGATGAGACACGCAACATCGGCATCTGGGGTGACGAAGACACAGTTTTGACCCTGCGTGGCAGCTTCATTACCAACGTCCGCTCCGGCGAAGGGGACGGCCTCCACCTTTCAACCGTCAACCTGCTTGGTGGTTCGGCCGAAGAACCCAACACCTTTGAAGTCGGCTCCGATCCGGCTGACGAAGTCGAGGCAGAGACCTATGCCATCAACATCCTCAATGTGGGCAGTGAAACCGATGCAGGTTTTGTCCGGCTCGTCAACGAATACATCAACGACGGTGACCCGCTCAACACCGAGAAAGACGGCCAAGGCGAAGCCCTGGTGGTCAACAGCCTTACAATTGCAGCCGACAGTCTGCTCAACGCAGGCGGTCAGGGTGTCAAGATCTGCGAAAGTCTTGAGATTGACCCCGCCGGTGGTCTTGATCTCAACACGACTGACCCCCTCGATATCGGCGACAAGGTGACGAACTTCGTCGGAGTGGGAGACCAGGTCGATGACTGGAACGCATCACGCATCTCGGTCAGCGACTCCTCCAATCCCGGCTACGGTTTCAAAGCCGTACTCCACTCTGGCAACACCTACTGGATGGCAACCGCCGGCAACTCTACGCTGTTACTTGTTTATTGATATTCAAAAGCCGGCGGATATCGTAACAGCAGGGCGTGTTTCTCAAAAAAGAGCATATGGCATCTCAAAGATGGGCGCACCGGGAGAACGTTGCCCTGCCTGCTGTTAAGCTTTCATACTAACAGCTTGAGAAAGCCGAGCGAGTTCTTGCCATAGTCTGCCAAAATGCCTATGATCCTGATTTCTACTGGTCGCTTCACTTTTGCAATCTGCTGGCTATGATTACCTACGCCCAAAACTTTGAAGATGTGCTGTTGGCACGTGTCTTTCGTCATAAGCCACATGGATTTTATATCGACGTCGGAGCCCATGATCCAGTAGAGCTATCTGTCACCAAGTACTTTTATGACCTCGGCTGGCATGGAATCAATATCGAGCCGATTCCTGCCAATCACCGACGCTTTGTCGAACAACGCCCGCGCGACATCAACCTCAATCTGGCACTGGGCGAAAAATCCGGTACCCAGACCTTGCATGTCGTTCAGGGGCAAACCGAATACGTTGCTGATGGCAGTGCTCTTTCGACCTTTATTCCCGAAGTTGCAGCAAATGCAGCCGCAGTCATGGGCAATCACCCTCTTGAAAAAATCGAGGTGCCGGTACGTACTCTGAAAGAAATTTTTGCCAGCTCCTGCCGTGAACCCGTTGATTTCCTGAAGATTGATGTTGAGGGTTGGGAAAAACAGGTGCTGCTGGGAGCTGATTTTTCACATAACCGACCAACCGTTATTGTGGTGGAAGCAACCAGGCCTGATGTCTCTTTTAGAGACTTTCTGGAGCTTGATGAGATCGCTGGTTGGGAAAACTGGGAGCCTCTGCTACTTAAGGCAGATTACCGTTTTGCCTTTTTTGATGGCCTCAACCGCTTTTATATACGTGAAGAGGATGCAGACGAGCTGCTACCCTTCTTTTCCCTGCCCGTCGGACTCTACGACGGTGTTGAGATAACCAACAAGCTGTGGGTGGCCAAATCACTTAAAAAGACTCTGGTCGAAGAAGACGAAAGCTTCATACGTGCACAGCAGGAACTTGCCGAGGCTAACTCAGCCTGTAATTCACTCCGTACAAATCTGGAGCAACTCCAGCAGCAGGTGGCCTCTTCCAAACAGGTGGCAGAATCGCTTACAGAACAGTTGGGACTGGAAAACGGCCGTGCAAAAAAACTGACAGAGCAGATTGCCCAACTCGAGGAAAAAGAAAGAACAGGCGCAGAAAAGCTCAGGGCTGAATCAGAAAAGAAAAAATCACTGGCCGCACAACTGAGTGCGCAGGACAGTAAAACAAACAAGCTGCAAGAGGCTGTCGAAAAAACAACGGTGCAGCTTAAACATGCGCTGGATCAGGTTAATTTACTGACCGAAGAAATTGAACAAAGCCGTAGGGAAACAGCACAGTTCCACTCCAGCCTGGAGAAACGAGAGAAAATCATTGCCGAGATGACTGCCTTGGCTGAAATATCGGCGACAAGTGAGAAAAAACTGCAGCAAGAAAAGCTGCAGTTGGAACAAAAACTGGCAGCCGCAAACGACGGCAGGGCTGAACTTGATCGTGATCTGTCCGATATCCGCGAGAATAAAACCAAGCTGGAAAAAGCTCTGCTTGAACTACAGGCACTGGCGGCAGCGGAACAGCGTCGACTCAAAGCTCTGGAAAGCGACCTGGATGAGAACAGGAGAAATGCAGCCCATCTCCAGAATAGTCTCGAAGAACGAGTAAGAACGATCGCCCGCCTGAGAGTAAGCGCTGAAACTTTCAATGCCACCAGAAAGACTTTGCAGGAGGAAAACACAGCACTGCAACAGCACATCCAGACCGGCAAAGGGCGTCAACTGGAGCTGGAACGTGATTTGGCAACTGTACGTCAAGAAAAAACAGCTCTGGAAGCAGCCAACAACGAACTCAAGACCGGGCTGGATGTCGAGCAACGTACTCTACGCGACCGTGAAAAAGAGCTGGAAGCAGCCAGAGAAGAAAACCAGCAGCTCAGCAGCACCAGCCACGAATTGCGCGACCGCATCACATCACTCAACCAGCGCCTGTCACTGATCCGGACCATGGCCATCGAAAACGCCTGGCGTCACCGGCATCGGGTCCGCTTGACCCTGCTGCGTTGGTTCCCTCCCCTGGCCAGACTGCGCCACGTCTATCCCGAGAAT
>CAZMGQ010000215.1:0-4560 GCA_964565855.1 uncultured Lentisphaerales bacterium
CGACCACAAGGTCACCGAATTTGCTGCAACACTGCCTGAGTCTTTCAAGCTGCGGGGACGCAAGCTGAAGTACTGTCTGCGTCAGGTAGCCCTGCGCCACCTGCCCCACGAACTGGTGGAACGACCCAAACAGGGATTTGGTTTTCCCCTGGCCCATTGGCTGAGGACAGACCTGAAGACGCTGTTGAACAATCTGTACCGCGAATCACGATTTGTGGAGCTGGGCATATTCGAAAGCTCAGTTGTCCGACGCTTGCTGGACGAACATATTGGCGGGCAGGTCGACCACAATTTCCGCATCTGGATCTGGCTCAACCTCGAGATCTGGCACCGCATCCATATCGAAGGTCAGAGCGTAATGGAAATGAACGAGTTCATCGCCAGTCGGCGTTGAGACGATTGTGGCGGGACCACAGTCTCCGAAAAAGGATCTCTATTTCCGAAGCTGTAACAGATTTTACCGCTCAGTTTTGAATTACTCGGTGGCTTCGGATACTTCCTTGACGTGGAGGCGTGTACGGTGTCCTGAGCCGTGGGTTTCCACTTCGAGATCACGCACCATCCAGCGTTCGTCACCAGAATCGTTTTTCATGCGCTTTACCGACCGTACCCACATACGGCGGGTAGTCTGACCAGCCGCATTCAGCTCCTCAGCCCTCATCAGGACCTTCAGTTCACGGTCGAGATAAATGCGTGCCCGGTCACAGCCGGGAATCGGCAGAGGCGGCTCAAGCTCGACAATATCGCACTGGCGTCCCTTGACCTTTTCCGCACCGACTATCCGCGGATTCTTCCACCAGAGGAAACCAAGGCTGACATCGAGCCAGGTTACGTCTGATCCCTGGATACGGTCATTCCATTCCGGTGCGGGAGCTGGGTCGAGTTGCGGCCCCATTACGCGCATCAGTTGCGGGCGGGCTCCGCCGCGGGCGGCGACCTGCTCGAGAAGATTTCCCTTGAGGTCATATACGGCATACTGGATCAGAGGCGGATCGACCGCCCAGTTGGCGATAACGTGAAAATCAAACTCCTTCGAAACAAATCCGCGGGGACGCCGCATTATAAGACGACCTTTCATGGAAATAGGTACGGTCGGCAGCCTGTCGAGAGCTTCGGCCATCAGTTCTGCCGCCGCATTGGCAGCCTTGGTGGTGGCTTCGTCAACAGCAGGAGCCTCCCCCGTCCAGGCGGCAACGTTATCCGGCGTATCGGCATATACTTTTTCCGTATTGCACGTGATAGCAAGAATTACAGTACAGACAAGAGCTTGGAGGATTGTGCGCCATGTATTTGTTTTCATACAGTTATCTTATTGATAAATGCATTGTCTCGTCAATGCGACAAAAAAAGGGCGTCCCGCCACAAGCGGAACGCCCTGTTTGCTTCACCTCAATTCAGAGGAGAATCTGTGTCAATCACTTATCCCTCGGGATCGCCCAGTATCGGAGTGGGATCGGTCAGGCCGAAGAAGAAGAGCTGATCAAAGCTTCCGAGAGCTTCGATGTCGATCAGGATCTCACCTTCGATGACACCTTGAGCGCTGGAGGCATCAACTGTAGCGTTGATGACATACGGCTCGGTATCAGCCAGGTCTTCCTTCACAATCACGCCCATGTCGAATGCTTCTTCAGCAATGACTGTACCGGCAGCGGTAAACTCGATTTTGAGGTTATCCTCACCGAAGGCAATGGAGCCGAACACCAGGTTGGCACCTTCAGAGTCGAACTCAATCGGCAAGTCCTGAGGACCAGGATCATCGCCGAAGAAGGTGGCAACAACTGTGACGGTCAGATCTGCGGTCACGTCTTCAATGATGATGAAACCATCAACCAGGTCATCATATTCACCAAAATTACCGCCATACGTGAACTCCACTGCCTCGAGATCTGCGACGATGTCATTGAGATCGAGTTCGAAGTTCTCGCCATAAGAAACAGGCACATAGTCTGTTTCAGGCGCATTAAGTCCATCGTAGATCACAGTAACTGTGTTGACGATGACTTTGTATATGCCCTGGACGTAGTAGGTCTTATCAAGCAGGATTTCATCGTCATCGACTGTGAGCTCAACGAGGTCACCTTCAAACGTATCAATAACATCTCTGTCGCTGTCGAGCAGTCTGGCTGAGACATACTCATACTGCGGCTTGCCATCAATGGCCCAGAATTCTCTTACATAGGTACCGTTGATTGGATATTCAACACCCGGTGCGTTGGACTCTATTACCACCCCATCCTCATCTACCCATTCGGTGACAAAGGTAGTGTACTGAAGTTGGACAGCTTCCTCTGACACTGTAAAGTTGTCAACCATGCCGGTACCGCGGAAGGAAACCGAAGTTACATTCCTCTTTGACCAGGCATTGCCTTTGTTGGCGACTACGAAGGGTTCGCCAGCAGCAAGTCCGTTGACGTAGACCGTCGCGAGGGCATTCTGATCCATTTCGATAATGCCGGTAGTGTAATCGACCACGATCTTGAGGGAGACCCACTCACCATCTTCGACCTGTACATCATCAAGAACAGTCCAGTCATTTACATATCCACCATTATCCCGAACCGAAGACCATGCGTGAAGCTTGCCATCTTCTGTATTCAGGTAAACGGCGGTCTGTACCAGGTTGTCCTCCTCAATGGTCGGGGCTGTGTCACTACCTACCATCTTGACTAGCGTGTCAATGAGTACGGTATAGGCCTCAGTGGAACCGACGTCATAGCTCAGATCTTTACCGTTGGTGTTGAGTTCCAGCACTTGACTGTACTCATCTTCACCAAATTCAGCCCAAACGCTTTCGGGCAGCTCAGTGACAAAAACCGTCGAAATGACGGATTCGTCCTCTGCATCCACTGTCCATTTAGCGCCTTCCTGACCGAGGAAAGCTCCCTCGTTATAGCCTTCGAAGTCATCCCCGCCGAGTGAATCAGCCAGAACGCGACCTCCAAAGCTTACCAAAGCTACGAGAGCCATGGCTTTCATTAGTCGTGAGAAGTTCATTCAAGAACCTCCTGTTAGTTGTTCATTTTTACCAATGTTGGCTCCAGTATGACCTGTGGACACACCTCGACCAACGTTCTGGCGGCAAATCTACCCTATTTGCCAGAAGCCGTCAAGCCCTAAAAACGATTAATTTTACCAGTGATGGTTCTGAGCGGCAAAATCGACACACAGGAAACAAAAAATATCACTTTTTGGAGCGTTTGCGCCGCAGCGGCATCGGCCCAGCAGCTACAAATTCCATTTGCGGCAAAGGGCCGAATAATACACAATGGGGGCCGTATCGGTTTTTAGACGACAAAACATCTGAATTGCGGAACTATTCATGAGCGAATCACCTGTCAGCAGCAACCTGCCAGCCAACTTTATCAGCCAGATCATTGATGACGACCTGGCGAGCGGCAAACATACCGAAGTTATCACACGTTTTCCGCCCGAACCCAACGGCTATCTGCATATCGGCCACGCCAAATCGATCTGCCTCAACTTTGGCACAGCCATCAAATACGGCGGACGCTGCCACCTGCGCTTCGACGATACCAACCCCGTGACCGAGGATATGGAGTTTGTAAAGTCGATTCCCGAAGATATCAAATGGCTCGGTTTCGACTGGGGCGAACACCTCTACTATGCCTCGGACTTTTTCGGTGAAATGCTGGCATTGGCCAAAAAGTTGATCGAAAAGGGAAAGGCCTACATCTGCGAATTGAGTCAGGAGGAGTTTCGCGAATATCGTGGCGTGCCCACCCGCCCCGGACGTCTGCCGCCGGGGCGTGAGCGTCCGATTGAGGAAAACCGCGATCTTTTCGAACGTATGATTGCCGGTGAATTCGATGAAGGCCGGTATGTATTGCGGGCACGCATCGACATGAGTTCGCCCAACGTCCACCTGCGCGATCCGGCGATCTACCGGGTCAAAAAAGCCCACCACCACCGGCAGGGCGACCGTTGGTGTGTCTATCCGATGTACGATTTCGCTCACTGTCTCGAAGACTCGCTCGAAGGCATCACCCACTCGATCTGTACTCTCGAATTCGAGGTTCATCGGCCGCTCTACGACTGGTTTCTGCAGGAGCTGGAAATGCCCTGTCAGCCGCAGCAAATTGAATTCGCCCGGCTCAACCTGACCTATACCGTCATGTCCAAGCGGCGCCTGCAGGTGCTCGTCCGCGAGGGACATGTCGCCGGCTGGGACGACCCGCGCCTGCCGACCATATCCGGCATGCGCCGCCGCGGCTACCCGCCCGCCGCCATCCGCGACTTTGCCGAACGTATCGGCGTGACCAAGGTCGAAAGCCTGACCGATGTCGCACTGCTCGAACACTGTGTGCGCGACGAACTGAACAAAACCGCCCTGCGCCGTATGGCCGTCCTCAACCCGCTCAAACTCGTCATCACCAACTTCCCCGAAGATGGTGTCGAGACGTTTGAAGCCACCAACAACCCCGAGGATCCGGCTGCCGGTACACGTCCGGTTCAGTTCGGCAAAGTACTCTACATTGAGCGTGACGACTTTATGCTTGATCCGCCGCGCCGCTTCCATCGGCTGGCCCCGGGTCGCGAGGT
>CAZMGQ010000216.1:0-4540 GCA_964565855.1 uncultured Lentisphaerales bacterium
TTCAAAGATGTCGCGCGGCAGCTCCACACTGCCCCGGTAGCGGAAGAGCTGACCCGCACGTCCGTCGCGTTGCAGCGCAAAAGTCCGTTCCTCAAACTGTTCAGCACCCCAGTAGTCGGTCGCCGTTGCTTCCACACGACGCTCTGCGGCTGGAATCGGTCTTTGGCTACGTACTTCCAGCTCGAAACGCACAGCGTCCTCGGGGTAAAAGAGATTGCCGACAGCCGGACTGCTGATCATGATGCGTTCAACCAGCTTCTCCTCGCCGGTGATGGCAAGGGGTACAGCGCTCAAAGCATCGAAATCACACGTACCGTGAGTTTTGTGAAATACCGCCTCAAAAGCAGCCCTGGCCGTACCGTTCGGCAGTTCGACCTGCTTGTTGAGACTCTTCCAGTTCTGACGCCCGGTCTGTTCCACCAGAATAATCCGTTCGATCTCCGCTCCGTCCGCTCCCAGTGCGATGATCGAGAGCCGGACGGCAAAGCTGTTGTCCGGCGAGTGCAGCTCGCTGCGCAATGCAGCACCAACACTCCAGGGACCGGGTGCCGCTTCGAAGGGGGCACTCCTCGCCGCAGTTTCTTCGTTGAGTTGATCTTCGGCACGTTGCAGCCGCATATAACGGCTGCCCTCGAAAGCTCCATCGCCAAGGATGGCGAAAGCACCGGCCGGCGCCGTCATATTCCAGCGGGTCACAACCTGGTCCAGCTCTTCAAACGATTCCCGATAAGCCTGCCCCGCCACCATCGCCTGTACCTCGACATCGGCACGCAGGTCGGTAATCAGAACTTCAGGCTTGAGGTCGTCCGAGGCACCCTTGCCGAGCAACAGCGAGACATACTTTGCCCGACCGTGCCAGCGTCCGTCGTTGGCACCGCCCCAATGTTCGCCGCCAACCACTGCACGGGTTTCGATGACTATATCATGCCACTCATTATCGGCTGTCAGCCGCACACCGCCACCCTGGTGACACTGGCCGGTACCGTCTCCCAGCCGCACACCCAGACTCCTGGCATTGGCGGTCTTCACCTTCATCCGCAGCGCCACTATTTCGAGACCGCCCAGTTGCCGGTCGCCGGAGACATAGGCTCCGCCTCCGGTAAAGTCGCCCCGCAGTTGCAGGGCATAGCTTGTGGCAGAGTCCGGACTCTGCCGCAATTCGATGCCGCCTTTGGCACCGGGAAACTCGCGTCCGTCGTTGAAGCCCCAATCCAGTTCGTCTTCCAGCAGCAGATCGTCGAGCCGGATTTCCCGAGTCAGGGTGGTTCTGGGCGGAGCCGAACTCAGCCGGGCTGCGGCAACCTGGATTGCGCCACGCCGGGTCTCGCCGAACATCTGCGGTCCGGCCAATATATAGAGTGCCTTGGCTGGGTTGTGCCATTTTCCATCGCCGGCTCCACCCCAGTTTTCGTAACGTTTGACGATGTCGATGGTACTGCTGGTTCCGACATTTTTGAAGTAACGGGCCAACGGAAAGACAATCTGCTGCCAGCTACCGTGCGTTTCGGTTGCGAGGTTGATCTGGTGACACTGGCCGGTGCTGTCGATCAGACGGACAGTCAACTGCTGGTTGTCAGCCGGAACCTTCAGCCAGAAACTGATGTTTTCCAGATCGACTGCCGGCAGGTCACGCCCCATCTGCACATAGTTGCCGCCACCGGTAAAGTCGGCCTCCAGGCGCAGGGCTGGACGATATTGCGGCTCCGCGTCGGGGTTTTCCACCAGGCTACCTTTGGCCCCCGGAAATTCGGCACCATTGTCAAAACGCCAGTCTTTCAGAGGACTTTTTGGGTCAATCAATGCGGTCTGTTGTGCTCCGGCTGCAAGTCCGCAGAGACTCAGAGCCAGTGCAAGGGCTGGTTGCCATTTGTTGAAAAACCCTCGGCGAACTTTTGTGTGATGTATGGCCTGCATGTGTCCTCCTTGGCAGGATGGTAGAATAAAAAGGGGGTCAGGAGAGGGCGCGATGTTTCCTCGTGCCGGGAACGGTGGACTGGCGGACAAGAACTTCTACATTGCCCGGTTGCAGCAGGAGAGGCCCGGGCCAGGCTGTCGCAGACTTGCTGCCGGTCATCCAGTCGAGACTGATTGATGCATAAGGCATCAGGTCAACAGCCGCCAGCGAGGTCACGGATGGATTGTGCAGGGCGAGAGCCGGCCCATACTCGGCGGCACAAACCGCCACGTCACGTCCGGGACGCAAGCCACTGTCAATCAGTGCCGCGATGGCCCCCAGGGCCGCCGCTTCACTCGTACAGAACAGTGCTTTCGACTTGAAGCGCCGCTTTTTGATTCGTTGCTGGATAGCGGCATAAGCAGCCGGCAGGGCATCTTCGTACGGCCTCACCGGTTCATCGATACATTCGCCTGATAAATTCTGCGCCGCGAGCCAGATTCTCCAGGGCTGCAGGAAGCGGGTATAGTTGGGCTGAACGTTGAAATAGTCGATCTGCCGGTGACCGAGCATAGCCAGATGTTCCAGCAGACGATGGGCTGAAAAATCTGGTACCGTAACCGCCGAACGGATGCCACTGAGAGACCAGTCCGACTCCAGCACCACAATCGGCCGGCCGGATTGGCGCAGGGAGCTGACCAGGGTTTCGGGATGGGGTTCGGGTTCTGCAATCAGAAAGATGCCGTCAAAACTCTGCACAGTGGTCGGAATAACCGGATCGTCCCAGTGGGTATAAAGCACGCGTCGCACAGATATTTGCCGACTTTTGCCAACCTGCGCCAACGCCAGACGCCAGCGGGTATAGGTAGCAGATTCCCAGGCGGGAGTGAGCAAGGCGACCTGCAGCGGCTTGGCAGCGGCATCAACCGGTGTCGCACGACCGTTGGGAAGACGACGCAGGAGCCCCTGCTCGACGAGGTGCTGGACTGCCCGACGGGCAGTGGCATAGGAGGCTCCGATCTGGCTGGCCAACTCACGCTCTGACGGCAGAACCGTCAGGTTGTAGTCCCCATTCTGTATGCGAGCTGCCAGCCGATCCGCTACTTCATGGTACTTCAGGCGCTTCATGCAAGCCTTAATAGTGCAAACTGCATCTTCTGTCAAATAAAAAGAGCATTTTGCAGTATTAAGCGTTGTTTCGATTGGCTGATAGGCTTTTACCCCTGCGCCCACCATCTGTGTCGGCGGACAGTGGTGGCCGCTGGATGCAGGAACACTTTAACTTCAGTGTGGATTTACGGAATGGATCGTGTTGTAAATAGAGAACGAATCGACCGGGAGTGGCGGGACTAATGGGTGTTGGCCTTGATGCTTTCGGCAGCCTGGACGAGACTCTTGATCTTATCTTCGGTAAAACTGACTTTCTTGATGTAGCGAAGCAAATTAATGGCCTCTGGCAATCACTAGCGTGTTTTAGTATCATTTGATCAGCTTTTAGTAGAGACAGGCGAATGGGTTGCTCGAACCCTGACGCGCCAGGAGAAGATAGAGGATAATGATTAGCCGGTAATCGCGGAAAAGTATCGGAGTTCATAGAGGAGAATAAGTAATGACTAGACCAGTACACTATCATTCAGGTAAATTTCCTCCACCAGAGCTTGACTGGTCAAGGTTGATATCTTTAATTGGCAAAGCTAATGGAGCTGTAGCGCGTTATGATGGCTTGCTTTCAGCAATTCCTAATGCGGCAGTGTTATTAAGTCCGCTTACAACTCAAGAGGCGGTACTATCATCGCGTATTGAGGGAACTCAGGCTACAATTGGAGAAGTGCTTGAGTATGAGGCAAAGGGAGAGACCAGTGATTTAGCCTCAGAAAAAGAGGCTGACATATGGGAGGTTTTAAATTATCGAAAGGCTATGCGAGCTGCAGAGTCAATGCTTAATGAACTCCCTTTGTCACAGCGTGTCATTTGTGAAGCACATAGAATCTTGCTGGCGGGTGTTCGTGGTCATGGCAGATCTCCTGGAGAATATCGGCGTATCCCTAACTGGATAGGACCATCGGGGTGTAGTATTGAAGAGGCGCGTTATGTGCCTATTGGTGCTAATATGCTGCCAGATGCCATGTCTGAGTGGGAGCGCTATATCCACTCTGAAGAGCCTGACCGACTAGTTCAGCTTGCGATAATTCATGCAGAGTTTGAGGCTTTGCACCCCTTTCTGGATGGCAATGGTCGTCTGGGCAGAATGCTAATACCTCTTTTTATGTACTATACCAGGCTCATACAGCAGCCCATGTTTTATATCAGTGCTTTCCTGGAGACCAATCGTGAGGCCTATTATGAGAGGCTGTTAGCTATTTCGCGTGATAATGATTGGACAAGCTGGGTTGCTTTCTTTTTGACAGCAGTGATAGAGCAAGCCGGGGACAATTTGAGCAAGGCTAATGCTATACTTGAATTGTACAATACAATGAAAACGCGCTTTGCGGAGATAACCCGGTCGCAGTATGCGATTCATGCATTGGATTGGGTCTTTGAAAGACCAATATTTAAAAGTCCTGACTTTATAGCATCAGCAAGTATCCCTAAGGAGTTGTTCAAAAACAAGGCTTACGTTTCTCGTGGTCTAAGCACGTAGTTCCA
>CAZMGQ010000217.1:0-4519 GCA_964565855.1 uncultured Lentisphaerales bacterium
CTTTACACGTTTCTGGCCCTTGTACTCGCGTGACAATCAGCAACAACAGACCTTCGTCCGCATCCCCGACTTCAGTTTCCTGCGTCGTACCGGAGTCCTTGAGCGCAACCTGCTGCACATGTTCACCCTCTATACCCGGGGTGCCGATGAGCAGCGCGACCTCGTCGAACACAACTTGCTCTGGGGCCTCTACCACAGCAAACGCGAAGGCGAACTGGAGCGACAGTGGCGCATCTGGCCCCTCTATGATACGCACAGCTCGGTCCGCTCTGACCGCGCCTCGTGGTCGCTGCTCGGCGGGCTTCTCGGGCGTGAACGCCACGGTGCGGAACGAAGCTGGCGTTTTCTCTGGTTTTTCGGGGGCTGCAAACAGGCGAAGGAGACGGCAAAGCCATGATGATTACCCGTGAACCCCTTTCCCTGCCGCCGCCGCGCAGTGAATTGCAGAGACTCGGACAGGAATGTCTGCTAAAGCTGGTCGAAGTCGGCCGTGCCAGCAGCATCTGTTTCGGTGCTTTCGCCGCCATGCGCTTTGCCTTCACATCCCGTTCACGCCGCGAAATCGTGGCCCAGATGTACACCGGCGGCATCAAGAGCCTGCCGGTCGTGACAGTTGTAGCACTTTTTATCGGCATGATCCTGGCCCTGCAGCTCGGGATCGAAGCCCGGGTTTTCAACCAGGAGGCTCTGGTCGG
The DNA here is from genome assembly GCA_964565855.1 of uncultured Lentisphaerales bacterium. Taxonomy (GTDB): domain Bacteria; phylum Verrucomicrobiota; class Kiritimatiellia; order RFP12; family JAZUKQ01; genus CAZMGQ01. The sequence continues at coordinate 696 of CAZMGQ010000217.1, forward strand.
CTCGGCCGTAATGGCGGTCATGCTGCGTGAGATGGGCCCCTTCATGAGCGGTCTCGTACTGGCGGCCAGTGTCGGGGCGGCCATGGCGGCCCAGATCGGGACGATGACGATCAACGAGGAGATTGCCGCACTCGAAATCATGTCGATCGATCCGCTGCGCTTCCTGGTCATGCCCCGCATGGTGGCGATGGTGGTCATGGTGCCCCTGCTCTCCTTCTACACCTGCATGATGGGGGTGCTGGGCGGGGCGATCGTAAGCTACACGCAGCTTTCCGTACCCTGGCGGGTTTATTTTCAGAATGCGATGGACTTCGCCGACAACCGTGCCCTCTATGTGGGGATGCTCAAAGCCCTGATTTTCGGTATCCTGATCACTACCATCGCCTGCTACGAGGGCTTTTCCACCAAACGCGGTGCGGTCGGTGTCGGCATCGCCACCCGCCGCTGCGTGATCTCCTGCTTTCTGCTGATTCTCATCACGGGCTACTTCGTTACCCGTTTCTTCTACTGATATGATCCGCTTCGTCAAAGTCACCAAAACCTTCGGTCGCCAGACCGTGCTCGACGAGATCTCGTTCAACATCCACAAGGGCGAGATCTTCTCGATCGTCGGCCCTTCGGGTACCGGCAAGAGTGTCTCGCTCAAGCACATGGTCCGGCTGCTGAGTCCCACCAGCGGCGAGGTCTGGGTCGGCGACGACCTCGTCAGCAGTGCCGGCACCGAGGACCTGGCGCGTATCCGCTCACGCTTCGGCTATCTCTTCCAGAGTTCGGCCCTGCTGGCCTGGATGACGGTTTTCGACAATGTCGCCCTGCCGTTGCTGGAGGGGCGCATTCGAGCGGAGGATTCGACTGTTTGCGACCGGGTGCAGGATGCGCTCGAAAAGGTCGGTCTTGGTGAAGCGGGCGACAAATATCCGGCCGATCTCTCGGGCGGTATGCAGAAACGCGCCGGTCTGGCCCGTGCCATCGTCACCGAACCTGAGATCGTGCTTTACGACGAACCCACCTCGGGGCTCGATCCGGTGACTTCGCGCCGGATCGACGATTTGATCCTCGATCTCAACGAACGTCTCGGCATCACCAGTGTCATGGTCACCCACGACATGCACAGTGCCCTCTCGATTTCCAACCGCATTGCCATGCTCAACGCCGGACACATCGCCCTGCTGGCAACGCCCAACGAGTTTGTCCAGTCCGAAGTCCCCGAAGTCCGTGGCTTCCTCGACGCACAGTACATCACGCAGCCGGGCTCATGGGAGCAACACCTGTCATGAATACTTCCAACGAAAAATGTTTCAGCCGCACCGTCACCATCGAAGTCATCGTCGGGCTATTTGTCGCCCTGGTCTTCGTAGCGCTGGCGATCTTCACGATTGTCATTTCGGGCAGCTCACTGCTCCGCAAAAACCAGTTTGAGATCAAGGTCGTCATGCCCGATGCCATGGGCCTGCGCCGCAACGACTCGGTCATCGCCCGTGGTACGACGGTCGGAACGGTCGAAGAGGTCTTCTTCGACCGTGGCGGAGTTCATGTGCGGGCCAAGCTCCATGCTCCGGTCGAGTTTCACGAAGGTTACCAGATCACGGTTGTTTCGACCTCGATCCTCGGTGGCCGACAGCTCGTTCTCCATGAAGGCGAGCCGCACGAGCCGGTTGTCAGCGATGTCATGAATCTCGTCGGTATCGAGCCTTCCGACCTCATGGAGGACGCCACAGCCGCCATTCGCTACCTGCGCGACTTCCTGGCTGGAGACTTCCTCGATGATCTGAGCCAGACCGGCAAAAACCTGCAGGAAATCTCCGATCGCCTCGTCCAGGGCAAGGGAACGCTGGGCAAACTCTTCTCGGAGGACGATACCCTCTACCAGAACCTCAATGATGCCGTAGCTTCCATTAAAACCCTTGCCGCCCGTGTCGAAGAAGGCGAAGGCACACTCGGGAAACTCTTCTCGAGCGACAGCACACTTTACGACGACCTCCAGGCCACCATGGCCAATGTCCGCAGCATATCCGACCGTCTCGAACAGGGCGAAGGCACCATCGGCCGGCTGCTCTCGGCCGATAACGAACTCTACGACGATCTGCAGGCCACCATGGCCAACATCCGCAGCATCTCAGACCGCCTCGAAAAAGGTGAAGGCACACTCGGCAAACTGCTCTCATCCGACGAGCAGGTTTACGACGATATCGCCTCGATCACCGCCTCCTTCCGCGAAGTTTCCGAACGGCTGGCCGCAGGTGAAAGTACGCTCGGAAAACTACTCTCGTCAGACAGCTCACTTTACGATAACATAGATGGCGCAGTATCGGATGTTCGGGAACTGATCGACGATGTGCGTGAGGCAACTCCGATCAGCACCTTCTCGTCCTTTATTTTTGGAGCTTTCTAATTTTTTCCCGGAGTAATGGATTTCAAACAGCAGGAAACAAATCAGGGTGTCGGCCTGGTCGAAACCCGACATTGCTGCCTGGATCTGCCGGAAGGCGGGTTGGCACTGGACAACGGCGCCACACTGACACAGATTGACGTAGCCTACGAAGCCTACGGCACCCTCTCCGAGGCGCGCGATAATGTGGTCTTTATCTGTCACGCCCTCACCGGCGATGCCCATGTGGCCGGCTATCATGAGGGCGACACCCGCCCCACCGGCTGGTGGGACGGTATGGTGGGTCCGGGACGGGGTATCGATACCGATCGCTTCTACGTTATTTGCGCCAATATCCTCGGCGGCTGCAAAGGCACAACCGGCCCGGCCTCACTGCATCCGGATGACAACCGTCCCTACGGTTCGCGTTTCCCCGAAATCACGGTCGGCGATATTGTCGCGGTCCACCGTCTGCTGCTGCTGCAACTCGGTATCGAACGGCTGGCAGCCGTTGTCGGCGGCAGCTTCGGCGGCATGCAGGCACTCGAATTCGCCATTCGTTTCCCCGAGATGGTCGAACGCTGCATCTCCATCGCCGCCGGTGCCAGCCTGACGCCTCAGGCGCTGGCTTTCGACATTGTCGGCCGAGCCGCGATCCTGCAGGACCCCAACTGGAACAAAGGCGACTACTACGACGGTACCGGACCGGTGGTCGGTCTCGCCCAGGCACGCAAACTGGCCCATATCACCTACCTCTCCAACGAGATGATGAGCGAAAAGTTCGGCCGCCGCCTGCGGCCGAATGCCGCCGAAACAGCCGTCCGCTGGGCTGATGCCATGCGCCAGCCTTTCGAAATCGAGTCCTACCTCGAGCATCAGGGACAGAAGTTCACCAAACGATTCGATGCCAACTCCTACCTGCTGATCACCAACGCCATGGATCAGTTTGATCTGGAGAAACGCTTCAAAAGCCTGGATGCGGCCTTTGCCGGCGTAACCGCCAAGGTCATGGTCGTCGCCCTCAGCGGCGACTGGCTTTTCCTGCCCGAACAGTCACAGGCACTGGCCGGTGCCATGCTCAAATGTTCGCTCCAGGTCTCGTATGTCGAGCTGGAAGCTCCGGCCGGACACGATGCTTTTCTGACACATATCGAAAAACTTTCCGAGGCACTCGGAGCTTTTCTGACGGCAGCCGAGCCCCTGCCCGCACAGGACCCGAGCCTGAGCCTGAGCGACGAACAGCGCGACGACTACAACCGCCTGATCGAGTTGATTCCGCACGAAGCACGTCATGTGCTGGATCTGGGCTGTGGCAGCGGTGCCCTGCTCAACATGATCCGCCGCCACTTCAAGGCTCCTGCGAGCACTGGTGTCGATATCGATATCGATGCCACGATCGCCAGCCTGCAACAGAACCACAACGTGCTGCGGGCCGATATCGACCGTGGTCTGCGCC
>CAZMGQ010000218.1:0-4509 GCA_964565855.1 uncultured Lentisphaerales bacterium
GGCGTGGCGACTCAGCCGTGATGGCCGCCATGGCCAAGTACGACGGGGTCGTCTTGCGCAGGACCGAGCTGCGCGTCAGTGACAAGGATATTGAAAATGCCATTGCGACAGTGCCGGAATCGACCCGCCGCCATGTGCGGGAAGCTCACCGCCGCGTAACAGAGTTTGCCCGGCGCAGCCTGCGGCAGGACTGGAGCATGCCCACCGCCAACGGGGGCAGCCTCGGCGAGTTTCACACCCCTTACGAAAGAGTCGGCGTATATGTGCCGGGCGGTACGGCCCCGCTGGCTTCGACCGTGATCATGACCGCGACCCTGGCACAGGTGGCCGGCGTGAAGGAGATCATCGCCTGTTCTCCCTGCGGCAAGGATAAACAGATCAACCCCGTCGTGCTCTATGCCATGCAGCTTACAGGGGTCAGCGAGATTTACCGTGTCGGCGGTGTCCAGGCGATCGGCCTGATGACCTACGGCACCCGGCGCTGCGAACCGGTGCAGAAAATTGTCGGTCCGGGCGGTACTTTTGTGACTGCCGCCAAACGGCTTGTATATGGCACCGTGGCCCTCGATCTCGTTGCCGGTCCGAGCGAAATCGCCATCCTGGCGGATGACTCGGCTCCTCCCGCCTGGGTTGCAGCGGACCTGCTTTCGCAGCTCGAACACGGTACCGGACACGAGAAAGCCCTGATGGTGACCGATTCACCCAAGCTCGCAAAAAAGGTGTCCGATGAGCTGGTCAAACAGATGCGTCAGTTACCCCGCCGGGACCTCCTGCGCAAATCAGTCGCGGCAGGCGGCCTGTTGCTGGTCAACGTGCCCAGTCTCGACGACGGCATGGACATCATCAACCGCTTCGCCCCGGAGCACCTCGAACTGATGCTCAAAAATGCCGACGCCTGGCGCAGCAAGGTTACCAGTGCCGGTGCCGTCTTTGTCGGCAACTGGACGCCTGAATCGGTCGGCGATTTTGTCGCCGGTCCCAGCCATGTGCTGCCCACGGGCGGCGCGGCCAAACTTTTCTCGGGCCTGACGGTTGACGATTTCCGACGCCGCACCAGCGTCGTCTCCTATACCGAAACTGACCTGCGCGAGGCTTTGCCGACTATCGAAGCCTTCGGCGCAATGGAGGGACTTGAGGCGCACGCGCATTCTGCGCGCATCCGCTGCGCCAAACAAGCATGAGTGCCTATCTGTTGGCAGACGTGGCGGCCGCAGCCGCCGAACCACTCGGAAGTGCCGGCATCAGCTCACCGGCGGCATTGTTTGTCGTGGCAGTATTAATCTGCCTGAGCTCCTTCTTTTCCGCGTCCGAAGTGGCTGTGATCTCATTGAACGACACCAAGTTGCGACGGCTGGCCGAGCAAGGCGACCCGCGCGCCGGCATGGTGGTGCGCTTCCTCAATGATCCGAGCCATTTTCTGGCAATCATCCAGGTCGGCAACACACTTTCGGGGTTTATGGCCTCGGCCCTGATATCCAACACGGTCGGCCAAAGACTGTCAGCTTTGCTGGCGACCTGGCTCAACGTCCCGCAGACGACCGTTTTGCCATTTGCCGTGATCGGCCTGACGATTGTTCTTTCCTACGTCATCATGGTACTCGGCGAGCTGGTACCGCGCCGGATTGCCCTGCGACATTCCGAGCAGATCGCCCTGCGCTGTGCCCGCCTGCTGGTTTGGGCGTCTGTCGTGGCAAAGCCTTTTATATGGCTGCTCAATATCACGACCAACCGCATCGTGCGGCTCTTCGGCATTGACCCCTTCGATAACTCGAAGAGTGTTTCGGAGGAGGAAATCCGCATGATGGTCGATCTGGGCCGTGAAAGAGGCGTGATCGAGGCGGCCGAAAAGGAGATGATCGAAAACGTCTTCGAGTTCAACAACAAGAGTGCCGAAGATATCATGGTGCACCGGCGCGACATTGTCGCTCTGCCGCTCGATGTGACCCCCGAAGACTGTCAGCGGGTGTTGCGCGAATGTGGCTTTTCGCGACTGCCGGTCTACAGCGGCACAATCGACGATGTGGTCGGTATTCTCAACGTGCGCGACTACTTTATCAAGTCGCTGGACGATGACGACCCGGCACTCGGCCCCCTGCTGCGTGAACCGGTTTTTGTGCCCGAAACAATTCAAGCCGATGTGCTGTTCCGCGATATGCAGCGTCGCAAACAATCGCTTGCCATCGTCCTCGACGAGTATGGCGGCACGGCGGGACTGGTGTCGCTCGAAGACCTGCTCGAAGAAATCGTGGGCGATATCTACGATGAATACGACGACGAGGAAGAAGAGGGCGAATGGGAGCAGCTCGACGAACGGACCTATCGTATCCAGGGTGCCACCTCGCTTGGCGATGTAGCTGAACTGCTGGATGTCGACCTGCCGGACGAGGACTACCATACACTCGGCGGCATGATTTTCGGTCGTTTGAGTGTCATTCCCTCCGAAGGCTCGCTTCTGCGCCTGCCCGAGTTCGGCCTGCTGATGACTGTCGAACGAATGGACGGCCGCCGTGTCGGCAGTGTCATCGTACGCCGTATGCGCTCCCGTACTGAGCCAAAACAGTAGCCGGACAAAACTGCGCACGGCACCGTCTTCCGTAAAAGCAAATGTGCCTGTTATTTGATTGCATATATTCTATAAATACGATAGAATTACTGGCATGACAACAAATCTGACCACCAAACAATACGTATTCGGAGACATCGGGCTGGAGCTTTACGGTACACCCCGGGTTTTTGAGCCCAACCTGACCACCCGAATGCTGGCTGCCGCCATGCAGATCCAGCCCGGTCAACAGGTGCTCGACCTGGGCTGTGGTGTCGGCCCGCTCGCCATCATTGCCGCCAAGCTGGGTGCCGCTGAAGTTGTGGCCATAGACATCATGCCGGAGGCTTGCGAGCTGGCAGAGGAAAATGCCCGTTTGAACGGTGTGCAGGACAAAGTCAGAGTTGTGCAGGGAGATTTGTTTGAGAAATTGCGCGGTGAAAAGTTCGACGTAATTGTCAACGACGTGTCCGGCATGGCGGAGGATGTATCCCGGATTTCTCCCTGGTATCCGCCCAGCATCCCGACCGGCGGCCGTGATGGGACAGGACCTACCATCCGTATGCTTACCGAAGTACAGAACTTTCTCAAGCAGGGAGGGCTACTGTACTTCCCGGTGCTCAGTTTGGCCAACTACCATAAAATACTTGATTATGGTCGGCGTCTTTTCAAGCAGATGGAAGCCGTGGCTCAGCGTTGGGTGCCTTTCTGCAAGGAGTTCAAGCAGCTTCCCGAAAAGATGGATGAAATGAAAGAGGCCGGAATAATCGACTTCATCATGCGACGAACCCATCGCCTGTGGAATCTCGAAATCTACCGCGCAACCTTCTAAATCTGCCATAATCTCGCATTAAATTTGCCAGATTAGATTAGAAAACCTCATACGAAGGACGAAGCTACGTATGCAGGTAAGGTAGAGCGACGACCGCCGGTGCCTGTAGCGCCGTAGCCTTGGCGAAGGCGGGCGCGCCGTCAAAAAATGTGAATCAGTCAGCGTTATTCGAGGTCTCTGTATCTTCCTGCGTCTTTCGCAGGGCATCCCAGTGTGCCATGCGACGGGCAATCTGGTCTTCATATCCCTGGGCCGCCGGTTCGTAATAAATGCGGGATTCGGGCAGGTGCGACTGGGGGACGAAATGGCCGTCGTAATCGTGCGGATAGATGTAGCCGGGCTTCTTTTCGTCATCCGCCGACTGTACCTTGATACTGTGAAACTTCTGCGGCACAGCCAGCACTCGTCCTTTACGGACATCGGCCATGGCGGTATCGATCGCCTTGTACGAGGCGTTGCTCTTGGGGGCCGTGGCGAGATAAGTGGTGGCCTGGGCGAGGGTGATGCGGGCCTCGGGCATGCCGATGAACTCGACCGCCTGCATCGCCGCCACGGCGACCGAAAGTCCGCGCGGATCGGCGTTGCCGATGTCTTCGCTGGCGAGAATCACCAGCCGACGGGCGATGAAACGCGGATCTTCGCCAGCGACGAGCATCTTGGCGAGCCAGTAACAGGCGGCATGAGGATCTGAGCCGCGGACAGACTTGATGAAGGCCGAAATGGTGTTGTAGTGACCATCCTCGTCGCGGTCGTAGGCAATCATCTTGCGCTGGATCGACTCCTCGGCCACGGCCAGAGTCAGACGACAGGTGCCGTCGGTCTCGCGCGGCGTGCTGAGGGCGGCGACTTCGAGCGCATTGAGAGCTCGCCGCGCATCGCCTTCGCACATTTCGGCCAGATGTTCGAGGGCATCATCTGCGGCCTCTATGCCAATGCCGCCGAGTCCCCGCTCTTCATCCTCCAGGGCCCGCCGTAACAGCCACACTATCTCGTCCACTGTCAGGGGCAGCAGCTCGAAGACCAGCGAACGCGAAGTCAACGGTGTATTGACGAAAACCTGGGGGTTGTGGGTAGTGGCACCGATCAGGGTCACGACACCCTCTTCGACATAGGGCAGCAGCACATCCTGCTGGGC
>CAZMGQ010000219.1:0-4492 GCA_964565855.1 uncultured Lentisphaerales bacterium
CAACCCGGTGGAAATCATCAAGCCGATGCTGGTCATTTTTCTGGCCTCGGTACTGGTCGGCCACCGCGAGCACCTGCGCAAACGTTTTCTGGGCTTGCCGATGCCGCCGCTGAATGTCGTGACGACCGTGGCGATTCTCTGGGCCGTGCCGATGGCGATGCTGCTGCTGCAGGGCGACCTGGGGCTGATCACCCTGATGAACGGCGTGCTGCTGGTGATGCTCTCCTCGGTAACGCACCGGACTGGCTACCTGCTCGGCGGCGGCGGGCTGGTGGTATTGGCGGCGCGTTTTGCCGTGCCGCTGGTCAGCCATGCCCAGCGGCGTTTCGATGCCTGGCTCGATCCCTTCACGGCGGCCACCACCAGCGGCTGGCAGATCCTGCAGGGGCTGGTGGCGCTCTATTCCGGCGGCCTGTACGGCCTCGGCATCGGCGCCGGGACGCCGCAGGTCGTGCCGATCGTCGAATCGGATTTTGTCTATGTCGTCTTCGGCGAAGAACTGGGCTACATCGGCTGCGGGCTGTTGCTGCTGCTCTACGTTGCCCTGACTGTCCGCGGCTTCGGCATCGCGGCCCGGGTACGTAACCCCTTCGCCTCGCTGGTGGCGGTCGGCATCACAGCCTGCGTCGCGCTACAGACCATTATCAACGTCGGCGGCGTCACCAAAGCCATCCCTCTGACCGGCATTACGCTGCCTTTTGTCAGTCATGGCGGCAGCAGTCTGGTAGCCATGTTACTGATGATGGGTCTCCTGATGGCGATCTCCGAACCACCGCAGGATCCCGCTAAATAAAAAAGGTGGAGAAAAAGGAACATAACCTGCTATAATTTGAAGTGTGTCGGGTGGTCTGTCTATGTGAGGGTGTAAAACATGGCTAGTTCTAAGTTACGCTACAGGATTGTTGCCAGGGCAAGGCTCCTGCGACGGATGATTCTGGTCGCGGTAGCGTTGATCGGCACCTGGCTGATGGCTTTTATCATCTGTCCCCAATGTGCCTACGAACAACCGAAGGATGCCAACTTTTGTGCACATTGCGGAGCCAATCTGCGTCCTGCCGCCAGCCAGCCGGCCCGGCCGGACACTGCGCCGGCCGACCAGACGCAGGAAAATGTGCCGGCCGCGACGGCTCCCGGGGTTCCCGCTCCGACCATCGCCACCCCCGCCCCGGCGGGAACGGCGGCAGCCCCGGGCGACAGGATGGAGGCCATGTTGTCGCTGGTATCGCAGTCGGTGCTGGCCGACGTAACCCTGGCGCGTGAAATGGTCGCCCAGGGCCGTCCCGAAGTGGCGCGGGCCATCTATGCCAATGCATTGGCGGTCTCGATTGTCGCCCCGGCGGCCCTGACGCCGGTCCAGGGCGAGCAGATTTTGCGCGAAATGCAGGCGGTCGATGAACGCGTCCTGCAGGCCGGTGCCCCCTGCCCTTCCTGCGATGGCACCGGCAAACGTGCCATGCGGCTCGAAGCTCTGGCCGGAGAAGCGACTTCCATCACTGCGGCAGGCATGAACTGCCCCACCTGCAATGGCACCGGCAATGTGCGCCGCACCCGCTCGATTGATGACCTCAAATATGTGCTGGGTCAGGCCTGGCAGCAGGCCGAGCTGGCGCTGCGCTCACGCGGTCGGGTCCCGGTGGGACGTGCCTGGGTACCGGCGGAACTGGCAAACCTGCTCGATACTCCCCTCGAAGCCCGGCTGCGTCATGCGGCAGCCGCCCCCTGTGCCGCCTGCCAGGGGCTGGGCCGCACCGACTGCCGCACCTGTACCAACACCGGCTTTGTCACCTGTCGCGCCAAGGGTTGTGAAAACGGCTGGATCGAACGCGAAGACACCAACAGGGTGGGTCTGGTGGCAGCCCTCAAGCGGCGCGAGCCCTGTCCCGAATGCGGGGCCACCGGCCGCATCGCCTGCCAGAATTGCCAGGGTGCAGGCGGGGTGAGCTGCCGAAGCTGCAACGGTTCCGGCAAACGGCCGATCTGTAACGCCTGTGGTGGTGATGGCACGGCCAGTTGCCGCGGTTGCCGGGGCAGTGGCAAGTTGCGCGATGGCACGGCCTGTGGCGAATGTGGCGGCGATGGCCTGACCTTGTGCCGGACCTGCCGGGGCGATGGATACAGGAGCAGATAGCAGATGATCAAGCTGGAAGGTTTTGAGATTCTGGAGCACCTCGGCAGCGGTGGCATGGCCTCGGTCTGGAAGGCCCGGCAGCTCTCGCTGGATCGCGAGGTCGCCATCAAGGTTCTCTCTTCACAACTGGCTTCCACCCCCGAAGACGTCGAACGATTCCAGTCCGAAGCCCGTAACGCCGGCCGCCTCAAACACTCGGGTATTGTCCAGGTATATGACGCCATTTTCCAGAGCGGTGTTTACTGCTTCGTCATGGAATATGTCGCCGGCTATACCGTCGGCCAATGGGTACGCCGCAAGGGCAAGCTGACCGAGGCCGAGTGCCTGACACTGGCCGACTGTGTCGCCAATGCCCTCGATTATGCCTGGAAACAGTGCATGATGGTCCACTGCGACATCAAACCCGACAATGTCATGGTCGATGCCGACGGCACAGTCAAACTGACCGACCTCGGTCTCAGCCGCACCGTCAATGCCCTGCGCTCCGCCAGCGACGACGAGGAGGTCATGGGCACTCCGGCCTATATCGCCCCCGAACAGGCCATGGGCGAGCCCAACCTCGACTGCCGTACCGACATGTATTCGCTCGGCTCGATGCTCTACCACCTCGCCACCGGCAGGATGCCGTTCGAAGGCGAGCCGGAACAGAGGGTAATGGAGCTGCAGGTCACATCACACATCCCCAACCCGCGCACGGTCGAGCCCTCCCTCTCTGTTCCTTTCAGCGATCTGATCGAAAAGCTGATGGCCAAAGATCGTACCCACCGTCACGACGACTGGGCCCAGGTAAGAGCCGATATCGTCGCCGTCCGGCTGCGGCGCCCTCTCCTGCCCAGCGGCCCGCCCAAAGCCGACGCCAGCACGGTGCTGGCCGATCCCTCGCGCCCGGCCACCAGCAGCCTCGCCAGCAGCCGCTACAGTAATCCGCCCACCGTCAAAACCCATACCGGGCGCGTCTTTCTGGCCGTGATGGCCGCCTCGGCACTGGTCGCCCTGGCCGGCTGGAAGCTGACTCAGGCCCGTGCCCGCAACCCCCGTGGAGTGCAGGACAATATCCGCACCCAGACTGTTTCGATTGCCGTGTCGATGCTCGCCCAGGCCGAAGACTGGGAGGAGCGCAACCCCAACCGCAATAACGAAATCATCATGCGTTACCAGTCGGTTGTCGATGCCGCACCCGATTCGTACGAGGCCTCGCTTGCCGAAGCTGCCATCCAGCGCATCAAAACCCGCATTTCCGAAAAGTGCGACGAAGTCATGGGCACCCTGCGCGCCCGTTCCGACGCCAAGATCAACATCGGCGATTATGCCGGCGCCGTGGCCGATTATGCCGAATATTCCGGCGCCTATGCCGAGGAAACACGCCACAAACGCATGGCACGTGCCGAAGAGTTGCGGACGATTCAGTTTGAAGAGGAGCGTAAAGCAAAAACCGAGGCGGCCCGACGTGCCGAACAGGAACGGCGCCAGCAGATCAGGCGCCAACGTCAGGAACAGGAACAACAGGCCGTCGAACGGCTGATGCTGGTCCTCGGCACACGTGGCATCGGTGCCGCCAAAAATGGGATTGACCAGATTGCGGTGAACAATCCTGAACTGATGGAACGGGAGACCCTGGCCGAAATCCGTTCAATCATCAACGATGCCCACGAGGCCGAACGGGCTGTGCTGCAGCACTATGCTGCACGTATCGGACAAAATGCGGAAGTCCCACGCCAGCGCAAACCCACTGTCAGGGGCAAAATTACCCATGTTGACTGGGGCGCAGGCGATATCCGGATGACCCAGACAATCGGCACCACTCTCGTCGAACACCGGATCAATGTCAGTGAACTGCCACTGAGCGAACGGGCCATGCGCATGGGGTCAGAAAACACCCCGGGAATGCGGCTGGCCAAGGCCATGCTGGCTATCGAGTATAAAGCCTATGGATTTGCACGGGATCAGATCAGCGAACTGCCGGAAGCACTCCGGCAATGTCTGCAGGGAATGATGCCCGAACAGTAAAAGGAGACACTCCGTGAAAAAGCAAGCTGTTATAGGTGCGGCAGTTGCAGGCCTTGCTGTCGGTGTGCTGGCCTTCTGGCCCGCCAACCGGCGCCTGCGCCAGGAACGCGACGACGCCCGTAAAGCACTGGCCGCCATCGGCCCCTCCATCCTCGTCCAGGCACCCGAGGTGGTTCAGTCGGAAATCACAGTCGCAACCCCCCGCCGCCGGTTCGACGAAGCCGACGACACCTATGAGGCAGCGGCCGATACTTCTGTGGCCGAAGCCGCTGTTCCTGACGAAGGTTCGCGCTTCAACCGTGGCCGACAACGCGGCGAAAATCGGGAACGTGATGACCCGGCCGCCCGCGAAGCACG
>CAZMGQ010000220.1:0-4483 GCA_964565855.1 uncultured Lentisphaerales bacterium
CGACTCCTGGGAGTACTTCGACCGGCTGCTGAACGAAGCACAGGTGGTGACGACCCCCGGCAGCGGTTTCGGCCGTTGTGGCGAGGGCTATATCCGCATCAGTGCCTTCAACAGTCGCGAGAAGGTTGAAGAAGCCATGGAGCGGCTGTCCAAGGTACTCTGAAACAACTGCACAAGCATGAGGAACGACTCTTCCAACCCGGATAATCCTACTTCGACAGCCGCAGCAGACGACCGGCAAGCGGCTGTGGCGGCTGCGCCGCAGCGTTCTGCCGTGCGACGCAGCAGGCGCAAGAAGTCGCGTCGTTCTTCAGCCTTTGATCCGGCCAAACTGGCCCGTTATCGTCAGTATTTTGTTATTGTGATGGTCCTGGCAGCCGTGGTGGCCATTATCGGCGGCGCTGCCTGGGCGTCCAGCACCTGGGATCAGGATCCCTATCAGCATGCCCACGATCTGCGTCGCACCGGCCAGACCATGCTTTGTACCGGGGGCGGCATTCTGCTGTTGGGCCTGATTGTCCAATGGTTGCGACGGCTGTCGGAAGAAGTCCGCGAACGCCTCAATCCACCGCGTGATACGAGTCTGAGTGACACCCGCCGCAGCCGACGAGGGCGGCGCTCCAGCCGCAAAAAACGTCGGACTTCACGTCCTTCGGCCTTCAGCCCCAAGTGAGCATGTCTGTTTCTGTACCAACCGGGCCGCTCTTTTCGCCCAGTGCCATCGGACTCGATACGACCGGGGCCGAGCCTCTGGTCTGTTCGGTGCGTTTCATGCTGGGAAGGCCCCGCATTACCTGTCTGCCACTCTCGAAGGCCTCGGCCGGCTTGCGGTGCCAGTTGAAGGATGGGCGAACCTGTGCCGCTGCCCTGCCGCCGACAGAGGGGCTGGCCGTGCGACTCGAGCCGCCGGATTTGCCGCCCGCCAAACGACGGCGTGTCCTGCCCTCGCTGCTCGATTTGCAACTGCCCTTCGCACTGCACGAATGCAGCTATACCTTTATCGAACAGCCAGACGACACCCTGGCACTGGCGGTGCGCCAGAGCCACCTGGAAGCGGAACTGACGCGCCTTGCCGGGCTGGGCCTCAACCCCGTCCGCATCCAGCCGCTGGGCTGGGTGCTCTGGACCCAGGCCTTGCGCGAACTGCCGCCGGTCGATCAGGCTGAAAAGCGTGTCATTGTCTGGACAGTGCCCCAACGCTGGGTGGTCGCGACGGGTCAGGGGACGCGTTTTGGCACTGTCTTTACCGTGCCACCGGAGGATACCGCCGCCCTGGGACGGATGTTGCAGATGGCCTTCGGGGTCGAAACTGAGTCCTGCCGCATCATGTGTGGCGGGGTTGCGGCTGATGCTGCTGCGGCCCGGATCGCCGGATCGGATGTAAAAGGCGGCAGCCGCGCCAAGGCGCTGGAGCAGCCGGAGTATTTCCTGGCACGTGCCCTGGCGTTTGATGCCGCGCTCGACCGGTCTGGCCAGCTCCATTTGCGGCAGGAACCGCTGCAACATCCCGCCGTAGCCGGAGCTGGCGAGTGCTTTGCACGGCGAGCGGCCAGTCTGCTGGTGGTGCTGGCGATACTGATGTCCGGCACGGCAGCCGGGGTACGTTTTGTGGCGGCCCAACGCGAAAAGCAACTCTCCGAAGCCCTGGCTTTGCAGTTCGACCAACTGGCCGGGTATCAGGTGACCACACGTGGAGCCCGGGCCGTGCAGGAAGTGCGCGAGGCACTGGAGGAGCGGCTCGACCCCTGGGTGAAACAACTGCAGTTTCCGACCACTTCCGCCACGTTGGAGACGGTGCTGGAAGCGGCAGACCGGGAGGGGATAGAAATCGGTCATCTGGCAATTGAACAGCAGCAACCGACTCTCTCCGGCCGGGCACCCTCACAAGCCGCCGCCCGTAACTTTGGCCGGGTACTACAGGAAGCCGGGCTGGCCCTGCGAATGGAGCTGGACCAGACTTCCGGCGATGGAGAGGCCTGCAACTTCCTGATTACACCGGAGGTGGGACGATGAAGGGCAGCCATCGCCAATCGTACGTTGCACGCTATCTGATGGTCGGGCTGCTGGCCTGGCTGCTGGCGCTGATCTATACGATGCGAACCGTCCGACAGGTCCGCTCAGCCTCCTCGCGCAACGTCGCCCGCCAGTCATCCTGTGCACAACTCGCGCCGGAAACAGCCAGGTTGCAGCATCACATTCTCACTGCCGGACGTCTGATCGAGCTGGCCGAGGCCGGGGTGGATTTTGAAATGGCGGCCTGGCTGGCGCAAAACTTCTCTGATCTGCCACAGCCGCAAATCGAGGTCCGGACAGAACCCGATGCGGCCCGCTGGTCGCGCCGGATCTTCCGGGTCCGCTGGCACAGTCTGCCGCTCGATTCGTTTGCGCGGATTGTAACCGCAACCGAGCAACAGGTGCCGCCGGTCCGTCTGGTCGGCGTCACTATCGATCCTCACAGTGCGTCGGGCGCAGCGGATATCGGTGCAACTTTTATTACGACGGGAAGTCTGCCATGACAAAAACTCCCTCGCCTGCGCTCAAGAAGTTTTGCCACCACAAAGACGCAGGCAGACTGCTGAAAAGAACTTTGCTGGGGCTGAGTCTGGCGCTGGGCAGTGTAGTGACCGTGGCGGAAACGGTTTTTCCGGGACCGGACTGGGAGGATCGGCCAAATCCTCTGGCGAGTCCCAGGGCCAGAGTCGGCGGACGTATCCGCGTTTTTTCGGGCGGCAGTCCCAAGAGCCTCAACTACTTTCTGGATAACAACAGCTTTACGGCTCAGGTTTTCGGGTTGATGTTCGAGTCGCTGCTGGGCAGTGATCCGGTTACGGTCGATCATGCCCCCGGACTGGCCCGGAGCTGGACGGTTTCGGAAGATGGGCGCACTTTCACTTTTGAGATCGATCCTGCCGCCCGTTGGAGCGACGGTCAACCGGTGACAGCCGAAGATGTGTGCTGGACTTTCGAGACGATCACTGATCCACGTACTCTGGCCGGGGCACACAAGGTGGCGTTGGAGGTTTTCGAGCAGCCGGTGGCACTCGACGAGCGGCGCGTGCGTTTTGTGGCACGGGAGAGCCACTGGCGCAACCTGGGGGCGGCCGGCGGTATGCAGATCATGCCCAAACATGTCTATGCCGAGCAGGATTTCAACAAGCGCAACTTCGACTTTCCCGTCGTTTCGGGTCCTTATCATCTCGGCACTCATCGTGAAAATGTGATGCTGACCATGGAGCGGCGCGCCGACTGGTGGGGCTGGGAGAAAGAGTCCAACCGCAATACGCTCAACTTTCAGACGATTGAGTTTCGCTTCTTTGCCGCCCGCGAAAACGCCTTCGAAGCCTTTCAGCAGGACGGGCTCGACCTCTATCCGATCTATACTGCCCGTCTCTGGGTGCAGGAAACGGACGGCGAACGCTTTGAGAAGAACTGGATCGTCAAGCAGAACATCCGCAACCAGAAGCCGGTCGGTTTTCAGGGGTTTGCCATGAATCTGAGGCGGGCACCCTACGACGACCTGCTCGTGCGTCAGGCATTGGCACATCTGTTAGATCGCGACAAGCTCAACCGGACCTTCATGTTCCGTTCGTATTTTCTCCAGCGTTCTTATTACGAGGATCTCTACGACGAGGGACATCCCTGCGGAAATCCGATCTACAATTTCGACAAAGACCGGGCGCGTGAGTTGCTGGCCGAAGCCGGCTGGCGTGCCAATCCGGCCAGCGGCTGGCTGGAGAAAGACGGCCGTCCATTTGTCGTGCGTTTTCTGAGCCGCGACATGACGACTGACCGTTTTCTGGCGGTCTATCGTGAGGATCTGCGCGATGTCGGCATCCGGCTGGAGATCGAGCGCAAGGATATCGCCGCCTGGTTCCGCGACATGGATGCCTTCAACTACGACATGACCTGGGCAGCCTGGGGCAGCGGACTCTTCAAAGATCCTGAAAGCTCCTGGCATTCGCGTGAGGCCGAGCGGCAGAGCGGCAACAATATCACCGGATTTCGCGATGAACGGGTCGATACCCTGATTGAAGCCCAGAAGACGGAGTTCGATATTGCCAAACGCAACAAGATCGTGCGTGAAATCGATCGTATCCTGACGGAAAACTGCCCCTACATACTGTTATGGAACACCGACTCGACCCGGCTCCTGTACTGGAATCGCTTTGGGGTGCCGCCAACCATTCTCAGTCGCTATGGTGGCGAAAATGCTGCGCTGGCTTACTGGTGGTTCGACCCGGACTCAGATGCCGACCTGCGCGATGCGATGCGTCAGGGCCTGCCCCTGCCGCAACGACCGGTGACTGTAAACTTCAGCCTCGAGCAGTTGCAGAATACGGATGACGCAAAGTAAGCTGGCGATGCGCCCGCCTTCGCCAAGGCTTCAGCAGCGCGACGCTCTCCTCCTGGGACCGCAGAGCTCCGTACCTGCAGGCTTCGGCCGCCGGGCCGCATGACGCAGTGACTCGCGACTCGCTACGCT
>CAZMGQ010000221.1:0-4474 GCA_964565855.1 uncultured Lentisphaerales bacterium
CAGGGTAAATGCACATATTGCGCCAAAAATTGCTGCTTGTTTCATTTTCATCATCAATCTCCTTCTTTCCTTGAAAGACGGGACATTCGCCCCGTCCGTGTTGATTGGTTGTTTGACTTTCCGGGTGCGGGTGCACTCAGACTTTTGGTGACTCTTCCAGGTGGTGCGGCCGTTGACTCACGCGGTGCGACCGTTGGCGCAAAAACTTCCTGACAAACAGCTGTGGAACCTTCAGCTTGGCAACGTTCGACGAGGACTTCCACCGCCCGGTGTCCCATAGCGGCCAGGGGGTGGTTAATAGACGTCAGCGATGGAAAAATAAGACGACACAGTCCAAAGTTGTCAATGCCCATAACGCTAACTTCGTCTGGAACCTTCACGCCAGCACGTGAGAGTTCAGCCAGTAGAGTGATTGCGACAAGATCATTCCATGCTATCCAGGCGGTGGGATCGGAGATTTTACGTTGCAGGGTTCGATCGACCACGGTTGCGACAGGATTGCTGGTCTCGTTGCTTACTATCCAGTCAAATGGTGGTGCAAGACCAGCTTCAGACATCGTAGTCGTAAATGCATTTTCCCTTAGCTCGGCGTCCAGCGGTGGTTGTGACATTTCCGAACCAATGAATCCGATCCTTCGATGACCCAAGCGGTATAAATAGTCTACCGCCAGTTCCACTGCAGCTTCGTTGTCAAAAATCATACAGTCCAGCCATGCAGGTGGTCGGGAAAAGTCGACTGCAACAACCGGCAGGCTCAATTCTGAAAGCTGCTCTGTCCACCTTCCATCACGTCCGACATGTGCCAGTATAATCCCGTCTATACGACCAGCCATCAAATACTCAAGGCAAGTTGAAAGACGTTGCTCTCCCTGTGTGGTGACCAGAACCAGGTCATATCCATTAGCCCGACAGCCCGACTGTACTCCGCTTAGAATAGCATCGTCATAGCTATAGCCGGGCCCTGACCAGGCGACATCGGGAAAGTAAAGTCCAATACTATATGTCCGCTTGGTTGCCAGACTTCGGCTGGCAAAGTTAACCCGGTAACCCAGTTCGGTTGCGGCAGTCAGCACACGTTCACGCATTGCCTCACTGACAACGACATTTCCCTTGGCTCCATTGACAACAGTGGAGACCACGGAAGGGGCACAGCCCACCAAGTTGGCAACATCTGCCAGAGTCGGCGCACGTGGACGTCGACTTTGGTGGCCACTCTTTCTAATGATGCGCTTCATTACCGGTAAAACATTTCATATATTTAAAACAATAACAAGTTAAATTTTCAAAAGAAATTCTAAAATCTTGCTAATTCACTTCCGATAATGTTAAGGTGAAAACCGGACCGACTACAAAGCGATACTGCTCCAGGGAGAAACCTGTGCAACCAAAACGACCCAATATACTGTGGGTGTCTTTTGAAGATACCAACCCCTTTTATGGCTGTTATGACGATCCGGTGGCACGAACACCGAACCTGGATCGTCTGGCTGCCGAAGGTATCCGCTACACTCATGCCTTTTCGACAGCGGGGGTCTCGGCACCGGCCAGATCAGCCATTATCACGGGGATGTACCCGATCTCGATCGGCACGCACCACATGCGGTCCTCGCATACGAACCCAGCTACCCCCGAGCTGCCCACCCCTTATTCGGCAGTAGTGCCGCATTATGTGAAATGCTTCACAGAATACTTGCGTGCGGGCGGATACTTCTGCAGCAACAACCAGAAAACCGATTACCAGTTCGAGACTCCCCTGACGGCATGGGATGAACTGGGACCACAGGCACACTGGCGTAACCGGCCTGACCCGGAACAGCCATTTTTCGCCGTTTTCAACCCGGTGAACACTCACGAGAGCGGACAGTGGGACTCGAAAACCCCGGATGTGACTTTCGACCCGGCCGATGTGCCCCTGCCTCCCTATTTTCCTGATACAGAAAAAGTACGGCTCGCTATCGCCCGCATGTACACCCAGATCGAGCGCAGCGATGCTTTTCTCGGTCAGCTTTTGCAAGAGTTGGAAGAGGATGGCGTGAGCGAGAATACAATCGTGATGCATTGGAGCGACCATGGACCTTTGCCGCGCGGCAAACGCTGGCCATACGATTCAGGTATCCATGTGCCGCTCATCGTCCGGGGTGCACCCGGCACAGAACAGGGAGCTGTCTCTGAACGACTCGTCAGTACGATGGATCTCGGCCCCACCGTTCTTTCCCTATGCGACATTCCCGTTCCGGCACACATGCAGGGCCAGGCATTTCTGGGACGTCAGGAAGCGGCACCACGCAAATATACCTTCGCCTCGCGCGATCGTTATGACGAAGCCTACGACAAGGTCCGGGCCGCCCGCAGCCAGCGATTTAAATATATCCGGCACGACCATCCCGAGTTGCCCTACATGATCTGGAATCCATACTATAATCGTCATCCGATTGCGCAGGAGTTGTGGCGATTGTACCTTGAAGACAAACTCGAAGGGCCTCAAAGACTTTTATTTGAGCCACGTCCGGTCGAAGAGTTGTACGATACGGAAAACGATCCGTTTGAGATTGACAATCTGGCTGGGGACCCTGCTTTGCAAACGATTCTGGAGGAGATGCGCAGTGCTACCAGCAAATGGACTGCGGAGGTCGGCGATCTGGGCCTGATTGATGAGGCGGAGATGGTGCGCCGCTGGTATCCGGACGGCAAACAGCCCCACACAGCCGAGCCCAGAGTTATTGTGTACGATCGGACTGGCGGCGGGCTTGAGCCGGTGAGGGGGGGCACTTTTGAGGCACCGGCAGCCATTCATTTGCACTGTCCCACGCAAGGGGCCTCCATTGCCTGGACCCTTGATGCCGGCAGTGAAGCACGTTGGCAGCTCTACGGCCAGCCTATCCGACTGGCACCGGGAGAATACCAACTGCGGACCCGTGCAATCCGTATCGGCTTCAAAGAGAGCAACGAGGCCACCTGCCTTTTGACAGTGCTGGCCAAGAGTTCCCCCGAAGCCTGATCTGCTTGTAAATGATGGTGACTGTATGAGAAAACCCGTTGACCGACCGAATATTATCCTGATCAACTGTGATGACCTGGGCTGGGGTGACCTCGGCTGTACGGGCCACCCGCAGCACCTTACTTCCCATATCGACCGGTTGGCCGAAGAGGGGATGCGCTTTACTTCCTTCTATCAGGCTTCATCGGTCTGCAGCCCTTCGCGGGGGGCCATGCTCACGGGATGTCACCCCTGTCGTATCGGGTTCAGCCTGTTCGGCAATGCGGGGGTTCTGTTTCCCGGTCACGAGTTCGGGCTGGCGCCGGAAGAGGAAACCATGGCTGACCTGCTGCGCCGGGCCGGATATTCCACCCATATCGTCGGCAAATGGCATTGTGGGGATCAGCCCGAGTTTTTGCCGACCAACCATGGCTTCGACAGTTACTATGGCTTGCCCTACAGCAACGACATGGCGATCAGGGAGAGTTCGCCGGACACCCCGCCCCTGCCGCTGATGCGTGGCAGCGAGGTGATAGAAGAGCAGCCCGATCAGCGTTCGCTGATCTTCCGCTATACCGGGGAAAGCACGCGTATTATCCGTGAAAATCGCGACCGTCCCTTTTTCCTCTATCTGGCACACATGCACGTTCACCTGCCACACTATGTGGCCGAGCGTTTTCTGGCTGAGTCCACCAACGATCGTTATGGTGCGGCCGTCGCGGCGCTCGACTGGTCCACCGGTGTGATTTTGCACGAACTGCAGGCGCTGGGACTGGACCGCAACACCCTCGTCATCTTCACGAGCGACAACGGGTCACGTTGTGACTATGGCCCCAGCAATGGAATTTTAAACGGCTGGAAAGCCTCCACCTGGGAGGGTGGATTCCGTGTGCCCTTCCTCGCCCGCTGGCCCGAAACTGTACCGGCCGGACAGGTTTGCGATGCAATGCTCACCGGAATGGATCTGTTGCCGACCTTTGCGAAGCTGGCCGGTGTCGAGCCGCAGCACGAGCGGCCAATCGACGGGGTGGATGCCACCCGTCTCTTGCTGGGCACCGATACCGTATCGCCGCTGCGCGAGGTCTTTCCATATTATATAAGGGATAATCTTGATGCCGTGCGGAACGAACGCTGGAAGCTCCAGCTTGCCCGTCATGGCCGGGGCGGCACCGAAGATCCCGTATTGGAGCTGTACGACCTGATTGCAGACCCGGGCGAACAGCACAATCTGGCGGCTCAACATCCCGCAATTGTGGCGGAGCTACAGGCTCAGGCCGATGCCATCCGGGCGGAGTTCGGCGATGCGCGTCTCGGAATCACCGGTTCCGCCCGTCGTCCATCCGGCAGGGTCGAGAATCCCGTTCCCCTGACAGAGTTTGATCCCGACCATCCTTACTACATGGCGATGTACGATCTGGATGAAGCTGGCTGAGGTTTTCGTCTCAGGGCTGTTTCATCTGAGACATCATAAATCAGGCATGTCGTGTAATTGTGCAA